>WQSA01000060.1 GCA_009788135.1 Candidatus Fibrimonadales bacterium | reverse complement strand
CTCGGTACAGCAATCAGCCGGTTCAAGTGCTAGAAACGAAAGACCGCCACGGCCTCCAGGCGAAAAAGTTAGCAAAGATGGGACAGAATACATAGACTACCAAACGCTTGAACTCGGAGTTAATGCTGCAAAAGGTTTTACAACCCGCTATTGGGATGCTTGCAAACCGCATTGCTCCTGGCCCAGAAATATTGCAGACATAAATCCTTTTGCTATATGCAGAAATTGCGATAGAAACGGCAGGGAAATGCCTGCTCTTTATGAACATCCTGATTCAGATCCAAACTCTTGGGGGGGAATGTATTTGGGAACTCCCAATGCCTGTGATGACAAAAGCAATCCTGCTCAGAAAGCTCTTTGGCAAAGAAGCCCAGCTTACAATAACTGGGTAGCTAATAACCCCGCTTATCCATCAAACAGTTCGGCTTATATGTGCAATGATATGATTCCTCACATAGTAAACGATACATTGGCTTATGCATTCGCCGCCACGCAAAATGACGGTGTGCAGAGATGCGGAAAATGTTACCAAATACAGTTTGATGGAGGTGAATGGAAAAATGAAAGTGATGGGTTGGCAGCAAGACCCAACAATAGAGCGCTTAAAGGAAAAACATTGATAGTTATGTCAAATAATACAGGTGGACTTGATGACACTACCCAATTTGACATTATGATTCCCGGTGGTGGCGTAGGTCAGCATGATGCTTTTTCCGAGCAAATTGGCGTATCAAAGGGAGAATTGGGAATAGGATTTGGAGGCTTGTTAGGCGAGTGCGTTGATGTTGATTTGCCAAAATTGGGAATTGATTACTACAAGGCCTCTATGGAATGGTTTCAAAATTGCGTTAGAGAAAAATGCATCAGGCTTTTCAGCAATAAGCAAAAACAGTTTTTGGATGGTTGCCTTTTTCAGGTTGACTGGCTTATGGCCGCAATGAATCCCACTATGATTTATAGAGAAGTGGAATGCCCTAAATACTTGGCAGATAAATATAGATCTAATATTCACACGGAGAAGCCGCAATATTTTGACACTTGGCAAAAATAATATGAAAAATTTATTATTAGCAATCATACTTACATTGCTCTGCGCTGTATCCGCTCACAGCGAGGCGGCAATAGAGGCTAATGTCGGTACTTCCTCTCCAAACAAAGGACTTGTTGGGCTTAGATTCTCGCCACTGCCTTGGTCTGCCGGCATTATCTTGGGTTCGTTTGCAAGCTACACGGATATCGGCATTTCCGGCTCTTACCATTTTAGCACACATGAAGGAATTTACGTTTTCTCCGCTCACCATCTGCTGCTCTCCGATACAGGTCCTGCTCAAACAGTTTGGGAAATAGATACGGGAGTTGGATATCAATATATTTGGAAAATAGGCCTTATGGTTTATGCAGAACTTGGCATCCCTTTCTTCGTTGGAGGCGGGCAAGTCTGGCGGCACTACGAAGCCGGCAGGCCATACAATAGAGTCCCCAACGGCGATATGGTGTTTGTCTCGTTCAGAGCCGGAGCTGGCATAGGCGGCGTGTTTTATTTGTGGTAGATTTACTATATTGCAAGTATGAGTGCTAAGTTTGCTTTTAAAATCTTATTGTCCCTATTAATCAGTATGATTGGGGTTCAAATAATGATTTCCTGTGCTTTTAGCGTCACTGATTATGAAGATAAAAATTCCTCTAGTTCCAATACGCAAGGCGAGATAAGCTCTAGCTCAGGGGTCTCATCCTGTTCATCCGGCGGCACAGGCAATTCTTCAAGCTCAACAGCAGGCAATTCCAATTCATCAAGCTCCGCAGGCGGGAGCTCTCCTAGCTCATCCGGCGGTACAGACAATTCTTCAAGCTCAACGGCTGGCGGCTCTGCAGGAAGCAACTCGTCAAGCTCCAGGGTAGGAGGCTCATCAAGTTCAATAGGAGGCAACTTATCCAGTGCAATATATAACGGCGATGATTTTTGCGATGCAAATCCGCCTGAACAGCCAGATCCGCCTGTATTTGACAGTCCTTTCGTTGATATCCGAAATGACAAAAGATACGAAACCGTTAAAATAGGCAATCAAATATGGATGGCAGAGAATTTGAATTACAAAGCTTCCGGTAGCAGATGCTATGCTTCTGCCACAGATGATATGTTCCCTAACACAGTGCAAGAATTAGGGCTTCTCATGTCGGATGCTGCTGAGCAAAATTGCGATAAATACGGCCGCTTGTATGATTGGGCCGCAGCTCGCACAGCTTGCCCTAGTGGCTGGAAGCTGCCAACTCGAGATGACTGGAACAAATTAAAGGATTTTGTTGAAGATGAAGTTTTCCAAAATTGTGAAGATTATTGGTTTGACTGGGATGTTGCAACAAGGTTGAAGGCAACCAGCGGCTGGAAAAACAACGGCAATGGCAGGGATTATTACGGCTTCAAAGCTATAGGCGGTGGCTTTTGCGTATCTTGCAATACAAGCAAGCTTACGAGCGGATCGGGTTACTTTTCCGGGGTAGAGATGAATTACAAGAAAGGCGATGCGCCAAGTACATTTAATCCGGCTTTAAATATAAGCGTAAATTCCAGCTGGTGGAGCGATACTCAGCATAATGCGTCAGATGCCTTCGCGTATGAAATGACCAATGACAAACAAGTAATGAATGAGAAGCGGCATGCCAAGACAGAATACCTGCTTTCAGTGCGCTGCATAAAGAACTAGAGCCTCCGGGTGAGGCTCCCTTTATCCCCACGAATATCACACAAAAACGACAATTTTGCTTTTGACAGACCCTCTGGGCGAGGCTCGGGGGAGCCTCCGGGTGAAGGTTCTAATTACCCATCTTCCAAGGTTTTAAGTGATTCCTGAACGCTCTGCTCCGAGCTTGCAAGCAAGGTACGGCAATTTTTAATCAAATCGGCAGCCTCTTTTACCAATTCCGCAAGCTCGTCTATGCCTACGCTGGAGCGATCTATGCTCTCTAAAATCTCTTCCAGCCTCTTGACAGCCTCGCTATATTTTGCATTTGCAGCACCCATAAGAAGCAAAATTAGCATTTTTTTGGGGTAAAAACCTAAAAAAAGAAGAAAAAATTGGTTTTTTTCAGAAAATTTGTGCTATTCCCCAAAAAAAAATGTATTTTCAGTAGAACCACTTGGAGTGTTTATGGATCTGTTGCAAAATCTTGAGAGTGAACTGGAACTGTTTAGGGCAGAATATGCCAAGTTCGGGCGTGGCAATAAAGCTGCCGGAACCCGGGCACGCAAACACTTGCAGAACATTAAAAAAACGGCCCAGGAGCTTAGGAACTCAATACAAGGCTCAAAGAAGGATGAGGAGAAATGATGAACAAAAGCATTGAATCCCTAAAATGTATCGCATTGGCAATAGCCATATGTTCTTCAATGGCTTATGCTGATTTGGATGACGATACCGAAAGCAGCGAAGGATCGTCAGCAACAGAAGAAGATAGCGATGGCCCTGGCTATAGAACCTTAGGAGATGGAAAATCTTATGGCCGTAAAGCCGCAAGGAAAATCCACGTTCCAAGAGATTATAAAACAATTACCGATGCACTCGGAAATGCAGATGCTGGAGATACAGTCTTTGTAAAACGCGGCGTTTACAACGAAAACATAACCCTCATAATGGACGTGGTGCTAAAAGGCGAAGATCCTCTAACCACTATAATAGACGGCGGACGCAGAGGTCCAACCGTTATGGGCGTAACAGAATCTGAAATATCCCACTTTACCATCCGCAACGGTCTCGAAGGCGTTCTCTGCGAGAATACGGGCGGTCTTTACATGCATAACAACATAGTTTTGGATAACCACTCCACTGGCATAGCGGCTTTTATCTCCCTGCCGGAAATAGCAAACAACGTTGTTTACGGCAATCGCTGGAGCGGTATCTTAGCTTGGGGTGCTAAGTCCCTGGACTCCAAAATAGAACATAACGTGGTGCTTCGCAATGGCTATTCAGGGCTTGCACTGAAAGGTCCCTCGAACGTAGTTGTTGTGAACAATATCTTTATGGAAAACCACTACTATGGAGTCTTTGCAGATCCAGCTTCAGGCCAAACCCGCATGGATTATAATAATATATACAAGAATTATTATCCGTTCAATCGCTTTATCAAAGTCAACAGAACCAATGTATCTTTGGATCCGCTCTTCCGCAATCCATCGGTTTTCAATCCCAATTTTTATGTGCAGCCAAAATCCCCTATGGTAAAAAGAGGACAAGGCCGCCGAGATATAGGCTTAATCGAAGATGTCAACGTGGTCCGCCCGAAACTGGTTATAGACGAATCCGGAGAAGTTCGGAGAGTTGTGGAAGATGAACCGGAACCGGAATTCAAACCGGATGAACCGGAATACGTCCCCGAACCGGAACCGGAACCGGAAGAAGCGCCGCCACCGCCACCGCCACCGCCAAAGAAAGTGTTCGTGGTGGAAGGAGTTAACTTCGTAAGCGGAAAAGCTGATATCACAGACGAATCATTTGGCAACCTTATGGTAGTTGTGGAAACTATGCAAGCCTACAAAGAAGTATCGTTCAAAGTAGTTGGACATACAGATAATCAGGGTGGCAGAGACGCAAACCAAAAACTCTCGGAAGCACGCGCTAAATCTGTTGTGGACTTTTTAATAAGCCGCGGCATAAGCTCGTCTCGCCTTGATTACGAGGGCAGAGGTCCAGATCAGCCAATCGCATCCAATAACACCGCAGCGGGAAGAGCGAAAAACCGCCGCATAGAATTCCAACGCACGGATAACTAAGGAGAAATTAAAAGTGAAACAAGTATTACTCTCCATTGCGTTAGTGTTTTGTTCAGCAAGCTACTTGCTTGCATCGCCTTCTTATTCACCAAATAAGTATCAGCAAAATGATTGGTTTGGCGAATTCGGCGGAACCACTTCCATGTATGTAAACCCTGCCGGCATGGTTGAAAACGACCAGTTGGAAGTCACAGGCGGCTTCTTCAGCACCATAAGCGGTGCGGCCATGCAGGAATATGGCTCAATAGTGTATCCTTTTGGCTACGATCATGCTATAGGTTTTACCTTCTTTGAGAACGGAGCCGAAGTTGATCCCAATGCCGGAGACAGAGGTTCTTACACAGAAAATGCCTATATGATAGGTTATGCCTATCGTTTGCTCCACAGTCTGGCTATAGGCGTGAACTTGTCGGTTTTGTATGTGAACCACTTTGGTTACAACAACCAGATTACTCTAGGTTCAGACTTTGGAATTAGCTGGAATCCCATAAGCAGTTCAAAATTAGGGCATGTGCAAATTGGCGTTGCCCTTCAAAATTGGGCACAACCGGTTATTGCCGGCGTGGGCGATGAACCAAATTCTGGCTATGGCTTTGTTGCTCCTGCTTTTGGCGGCGCAGATGTAGATGGCTATGCAATTCCTTCAAACCTCAATATATCTTTGTTCTATCGCGGTTTCAACCGCTCTTTGGAAATCAAAGGCGAAGTTAGCATGATAGACGTCTTCCACAATGAATTGGAAGGTGGCGAAGGCAACATGATTGAATTTGGAGTCTCTGCTACTTACTTCTTAACATCTCATCTTGGCGTTAAAGGGCGTTTGACAAAGGAAGGCTATCCTGTTGTGGGCGCAACAATAAATGTAAAAGATGTGAACTTCTTCCGCTATCTTGCGCTTGACTTGGAAATGTCCCACGATGATTTGATAGAGAAAAAGAATCGCGGATTTTTGTGGAATGTTCGTGCTAGCGCCCGCTTTGGCGATACTCGCGAAGAGAAGATTGGCGAAGCCAGATACCGCCGCTTGAAAATAGAGCCGGAAAACGATTACCGCGCTGCTATGCGTTTGTATCTTAACCGCGACTTTATTGCGGCTTCTTACGCTTTTGGCAAAGTGCAAACGAAATATCCCACATTCCATTTGGTTGACCAAGCGGCATTCTACAAAGGAAAATCCTTTGAAAATATGCGCATGCACTTAGCAGCGCAAAGAGTTTACAACGAGTCAATCAGGAAATATCCTCATTCTGACCAAGTTCCAAAATATCATTTCCAGTTGATGAACATAGACTATAAAGAAGGCCGCTATGGCGAAGCTATGGTAAAATATCAGTATATCGTTCAGAACTTCCCTAAATCCGATGTGAAGCCGGATGCAGATTATATTGCTGGCCAGATAAAGTTTGAACAGGGTCAGAATAAGGATGCCATTGAATTGCTGAATTCCATTTTGCCGGGCAATGCAAACTATTTCTACGCTCGCTACACAATGGGTATAGCTTATAGCCGTTTGGAACAGTGGAACGAAGCTAAAGGCTCTTTTAGCGATATTATAAGCCAGCAGCCATCAAACCAGTCTGAAAAAGATTTGCAAGATGCAGCGAAGGTAAAACTTGGCCACATTTTCTTTGCTGAACCTGAAGGCTTGGCAGAAGCGGCACAGCTTTACGGCCAGGTGTCAAATGTCAACTCTCCGTTCTACGAAGAAGCGGCTCTTGCTCTTGCATGGAGCTTCTTGAAAGTTCGCAACACTCAGCAGGCTCGTCCGTTCACGGCTTGGATAATAAGAAACCGTCCGAATTCCTACTTGGTTTCGGAAGCATATCTGGTTGAAGGATATTGCGATTATATGGAAGGCAATCTCAGGCGTGCAGATGCCAATTTGAAAAAGGCCGAGCAGCTCTCAAAGAATCCGGCAATTTCAAAAGATCAAAAAGATAGTGCCAGAACTGCTTACGATGGCATGAAAGATAGATTTGATACAATTCAGATTAGAGCGCTGGATTTAGCCCGTCAGTTGCCGACTCCAAGAGTTGAGCAGAAACGTGCTGCTCTCCGTCCTGATTTTGAAAGAGCTAATCGCGAAATTGAAAACTTTGCTGAATTCCAGCAAAGAGTTATTCAGAGCGATCGCTTTGAAGCCAGCAGAATAAGAGTTCAGCAAGATGCAGGTTTAACTGCTGCGGTTGTATCTTCAAAAATAGCTTCGCAACCTGGCGGTGCCGGAGGCGGAGCATCCGATTTGGGCGATCTTGATGATCTTGATGATCTTGAAGATTTGGAGTAATTTGTCAATGAAGGAAATGCGAAAAATGAATTTGAAAGTCCTCTTATTTAGTATGTTGGCGCTGACAGGTATTGTGTTTGCGCAACCGGCGTGTAAGGCAGAAACCGATAAGGCTAAAGCCCTTATGGAAAGATGCAAAAAAATGGGTAGCAAAAACAAAGGCTATCCAAAATGCGCAGAAGACTACAGAAATCAAAAAGCGAAAGCCGAACAGGCTTGCCGCGTTGGAAGCGTCACCAGTTCAGATGCGCTTGAAGCTGCCGTCAAGAAATGGGAAGAGCAATCCGATATGCGCAAATGCCGCACAACAGACAAAAAGAAAGACAACAATTGCCAAACCATTTTGCAGCAGTTGGGCCAAGAGCTTTACAAATTGGCTGAGTATAATTTCACTCAGGAGCAAAATGAGTTTGAAAAGCTTGTTCAATGGTGCGCTGACCGCGACAACAACGTGAAGAAATTTCCGCAGTGCTCTAAAACAAGCAATCCGCCAAAACCGAACCACGATAGGGCATTGCCGGTTTTCCTAGATTACGTGAAATATTTCCCGGATGGCCCGGCCGCTCCTAACATGCTGTTCCAGGCTTCCTTTATTTTGGAAACCAAAGGCGAGGTGAAACAGGCTTTGGATCTCCGTCACACAATGGTAAAGAAATATCCGAACCACACTTTGACTCCAAGCGCATGGCTTCGCATAGGCGAGCATTACTATAACACCAACAAGTGGGCAGATGCTATAAAGGCTTACAAAAACATCACGAATATCCCTACCAATACACCCAGGGAGAAAAAGGAAGCCGCTTACGCTCTTTACCACATGGCAGAAGCTTACTACAACCAAGCTGATTACGAAGTTGCCGCAGAAGTATTCTGGCAATACATAGACGGCGCAGACAAAGGNAAATACATAAAGGATTTGCGCGTTGAAGCTATGGATTATATGGCAACCGCATTCTCCGATTTGGATAACGGCATTGAAGTGGCTGACAAATTCATAAAGCCAAAGAAGCTTAAATACCAGGATTCTCTCTATTACCGCATAGGTCAAAAAGCAAAAGACCACGATAGAATGGATCAGGCAATACAGGCATTCCAGTTCTTGATAGAGACCAGCCCCACTTATATAGATGCGCCTCTCGCGGATTTGGCTTTGGTTGATATTTACATTTTGCAGCAAAAGGCAGATCTTGCGCAGAAACAGAGATTTAAAGTTGTGGAGCGTTATGGCAGAAATTCCGCTTGGTTTAAAAAGAACAGCGGCCATCCTGAAAGCGTTAAAGCGGCAGAAGATGCAATGCGCAGATCAATGTTTGAAATTCCAACAGTTATGCACGCTCAGGCCGCCGAGCTCAACAAGAAAGGCGATACTGAAGGTGCGAAAAAAGAGTATGCAAGAGCAATTGAGAATTACAATAAATTCTTGACCGCTTACAAAGGCGAGCCGGATTGGCATGAATATAAAGTCTATATGAGCATGGCTGTTGCTTACAACGAAATCGGTCAATACGACAAAGAAGCTACCGCATTCAATTGGATTGTGGATGCAGATACAAACCGCTATGGCCGCCGTCCGCAGAATTTCGGAGTTTTGATAACAAAGAACGATGCAGGATATAACGCTGTGCTTGCTGTTGACAAAGGCCGCGAAACCGCTTTGAAGACAAAAGCCGGCGGAGACACGGTTAAGGCATATAGCTTGCCAGAAACAAAAGCCTATTTTGCCCAAGTTGATAAATATATGGCAAGATTTGGCAAAGATACCGCCGCTCCCGATATAGCTTACAATGCTGCTGTTGTTCATTACAACGCAAAGCAGTATAAAACGGCAATCGACGTTTTGCGCAAGCTATCCGCAGATTTCCCGAGGCACAAATACACTCTTCTCATTCGTCGCATGCAAGCACAGTCTTTATTGGAAGACGATCAGCTAGACGAATCTTTGAAAGAGTTTGAGTGGTTGTACAAGCAATATACGGACAAGAGCGGGCTTGGGGTTAGAGATTCCAATGCAACCACGTCTGCCAAAGAAATTGAAACCTCCATTGCCGCCGTGCTTTACCAAAAATCTGAAAAAGCTGTTAAAGCTGGCCAGTTTGCTCAGGGCGCAGAAGGATATGTAGCATTGGTCAAACGTTTCCCAAGGGCTGAGTTTAGCGACAAAGCTTTGTTTGAAGCTGCCGCCGCTTATGAGAGCGCAGGTCAAAACACCAAAGCAGCAGAAACCTGGATGCGCATGCCCAAAGAATACGGAAAGTCTCCTTTGGCAATTCGTTCCATTGTTCGCGCTGCTCAGGCCTACAGAAAAGATAGCAAATTTGTGGATGCTGCAAAATCCTATCTCTTTATAACGGAAAACTATCCGCAAGACTCCATGGCTATAAATGCCATATTCGCGGCAGCCGGTACCTACGACTCTATTCCTACAAAAGATTCTGCGGGCATAAGGGCTAACAAAAAGCTTTCGGCTCAAACCTACGAAATTGCATTCAGAAAATTCCCAAAGCACGAAAAAACTCCGGCCCTGCTTTACAACGCTTGCTTATCCTGGGACGATGCTAGGGAAGTGAAAGAAGCAATTCGCTGCAACAGAGATTTAATACGCGAATATCCAAAGAGCTCATACGCTTTGGATGCGGCGTACAGCATTCCCGTGGCTTATGAAAATGCCAAAGACTGGCCCAATGCCATCAAGGAGTACAATTATTTCGTAAGCAACTACCAGAGCGATAAAGAAAAGCTCATCAATGCTTACACGAAAACCGCTCGCGCATATTTGCAAATTAAACCGGCAGATACCACAAAAGCGAAAGTGGCTTGGCAGAACGTGCTTAACACTTACGATAAATTTGGTCTTCAGCTCAAAAACCCGGATCCGACCTTTGCTGCAGAAGCTGCCTTTATGCTTGGCGAATTTGTAAGAGCCACTATGGACCCGCTGATCATCAAAGGCAACGAAAAAGCAAAAGCAGACATGATCAAAAGGCTTATGGCCATTTTGCAGGAAGCTACAAAGCATTACACTAAGTCTGCCGAATATACTTCTGAAAAATGGACTTTCCGAGCCAAAAACAGCATTGCCGAGCTATTCCGCACGGTTTCTGCAAAGGTTCGCGAGCAGGAACTTGATCCTATCAAAAGAGACAAAAAAGGCAATCCTATTCTGGACAAGAAGACAAAGAAGCCTATAGAGGATAAGGAAAGAATCTTTGTCGAAAGAATCCAGGTGGTTCAGCAGTTGCCAACTTACTATGAGATGGCTCGCCCGCTGTTTGCGGCAAACATAGATCTTGCTCGCGAGCAAGGCTATTACAACCCTGATGTGGTGGCTGCCCAAGACGGCTACATTGAAATGTTCTTCCGTGATTGCCAGACATTCTACGATGTTGGAAATGCCTTTGCAGACGCTCCGCTTCCGGATAGCGCGGCAATGGTCAGGGAATACATTGAATACGAAGGCATGGTAAAAGAAGATGCTGCGATGGTTGTTGGCGAGGAATTGGAGCTTTACCGCGAGGAATTGCAAACCAAGAGCCAGACTGCAAAGCAGGGAGCTCTGCCCCGTTGCAAACAAGGATTGCAAGCAGCGGCTCATTACGGCATCAAAAACAAATGGACCGATAGTTTATATTCGCTGGTTCGCAGAATTGACGAAAACAGCGACGCATTGGCTATCAACATAAAAGAATTTGATCCGAGCACGCTGTTCAGAGACGATAGCTATAACAAAACAAAAGCTCGTCTAAGGCAGATTGAAAGCTCAGAAGATTTGACGCCTGAAGAAAAAGCGAAGACCTATAGGGAAATCGCTAATGAGGCCAAGACCAGAAACGCCAAGCTCAAAGCGGATTTGGCTAAATTGAGGTCGCAATGGCAGTCCAGGCAAGCCCCACCCCCAAGCTCGGCTTATGAGGAATAAGGCAAGTAGAGAAATTTTGATATAGATTGTTTTTTGCAAAAAAATAATCTATATTATAGAGGAAAAAAAGTTCACCATCCACTAACCATAGGAGTAACAAACAATGGATGTCGTCATAAAAAACACGCTAGCTTCATTCAACCCAGCAGCTGCAGGTTGGCAATTTATGTGGATACTGATGATCATCGGCATGGCCGGTGTCGGTATCTGCATAGAGCGCTTTCACTATATTCTCGTAAAAAGCTCAAAAGGGCGCGATTTGTTTTTAGCAAAATTCGCCATGAGCAT
>WQSA01000059.1 GCA_009788135.1 Candidatus Fibrimonadales bacterium | reverse complement strand
ACAGGAGCGTCAAGGCTGGAAGATTTTACGCCCATTTGCAGGATTTTCTCTATTTCCTCTGCATTGTAGCGGCTGTAGCCTTCCAAGGATTTTGGGTCTATTACTTGAGTTCCGCCCACAACTTGCTTTAATCTGCCGCCCTTTCTGTTGAAACGGCGAAGTATAAGCTCTTTTTCCGCAGATATTCTCACCAAGCGAGCTTTTTCGTTGATTGCCTTTATTATGTTTTGCCTAACCCACCATACGGCGTAGCTTATGAATTTTATGTTTTTAGAGGCATCAAAGCGGACTGCGGCTTCCATTAAGCCCAGATTGCCCTCGTTTATCAAATCGTTGAGGTCCAGCCCTTGTCCTTTGTACAAATTTGCAACGCGTATCACAAAACGCAAATTCGCCTTAACCAAATGGTTAAGGGCAGCTTTGTCGCCATTGGACACTCTCTGAAGCAAAAGATTTTCTTCGTCCCTNGTAAGCAATGGTATTTGCGATATTTCATTCAAATACTGAAAATACACATTACGTTTTATCTTGGGCTTTGCTTCTTTAACAATCTTCAACGTCATAAACACAAATTTAACTTTTTTTTTCGCTTTTGTCACCTATTTTTTTAATTTTTTATAATATAATGCGTATTTTTTTTGATTTTCCGTACATTTTTTGCAAAAAATCAATGATTTGTCAAAAACAAGTCAAAAAATTGTGCTGTTTTTTACCCCCAATCCTCTGCGGCATAACGATTGGGAAGTTCTGTTTCAAAAGAAGTACTTGAAAAATAGTCATTTTGCCTTGTGGAGCCTTTGACCGCATGCCAAAGAGCGCTTGAAATGTCTATTTTCTTGCGCTCGCTTACAACGTAATCCAGGGGAACAAGCGCAAAAACGCCTTTAAAGCTTCCTATAACAATTTCCGTTTTGCCTGCCATAGCCGCATGAACAGCGTTTTCGGCCAGTTGGAAACAGAAAATAGCATCCGAGCTGTTTGCAGGTATGCTTCTTATTATATAGCTTGGATCTATGTATTTTATATTGATTTCTTTGCCATCTTTCCTGAAATATTCATCGATTTTGTCAAATAATAGCGTACCGATATCATGCTTCAAGACATTTCCGCTGGCATCTTTGGCCGCCTCTGTATTAAATAAATCTTGCCCTGCGCCTTCTGCTACAACCATAACTGCGTGGTTTTTTTTACGGTAACGCCTTTCCAGCGCTTTAAAAAGCCCATTTGGACCTTCCAGAGCAAGAGGAATTTCCGGGATTATGCAAAAATTGGTCACCGAGCTTGCAAGGCTTGCATGAGCAGCTATAAAGCCGGAATCTCTCCCCATTACTTTTACCAGGCCAAGCCCGTTTGAAATACCGTTGGCTTCAATATGAGCGCTTTTTATTATTTCCGCTGCGGACTGAACACAGGTTTCAAAGCCGAATGTGCGATCTATTAAGTTCAGGTCGTTATCTATGGTTTTAGGTATGCAAATCACGGATATATGGCAATTTCTTTTGGAGATTTCCTTTACTATATCTTGCGCACCGCGCAGGGTTCCGTCTCCGCCTATGCAGAACAGGATATTCACGTTGAGTTGCATGGATAGGGTATCTACCATTACTTTTGTGTCTTGCTCTCCTCTTGAACTGCCGAGCATTGTGCCGCCGTATTCATGAATGTCATCTACGCTGTCTGGAGTGAGGCGCATTGCGGTTAAGCCGTATCGCGGGTTTAGCCCTCTATAGCCGTAGCGAATGCCAAATATCATTCTTACGCCGTAATCATAGGTTAAAACCTCAACCAGCCCTTTAATCACGTTGTTCAATCCAGGGCACAATCCACCGCAAGTCACTATTGCCACTCTTGTTTGCGCTGGGTCAAAAAATATTTTTCTGCGAGGCCCAGCTTTTTCCAAAGAAGGAATGACTTCTGTTTTCAAGCTCTCTATTTGCGCAAGCTCTGTGGCTAGGCTTATCCGAATGTTTTCGTCAACAAAAGACTGGCCTTTGATTGGGGAATCTATATTCGCTCGCCCAAGCGAAAGAGCATTCATGCTATACTTTCTCGGATTTGCAATGATTTCAGTGATGTTCATAAAGGGGAATGTAGAAAAAAACTTGCTAAGCCTCTCCCCTGATATTGCTCACGAAATGAAGCATGCTCAAAACGCCAACAGCCAAAAAGCCCACGGCGTAAAGTGCTAGGAAAGGACCTATCAAATAAACTCTTGCATCTATGTACTGCATTAAACCGAATATGCAGTAAACGCCTACAGACAATTCTATAAGCGCTATCTTTGGAAATTTCTGCTTGAATTTCTTTACGCCTGCCGCGCCGCCCTGTTTAGGCGTTCTTATAAATGGGCTCTGACGGCCAAACACTGCCGATAGCACGGCGCACGTATTGCTAACGGCAATACCTACGCCCAAACTCATCAAAAGCGGCAAAGCGGCCATGCGCTTTTTCCAGCCTACTGAACCAGAGAATTTTTGAGCAACAAAATAAAGCGTTGAAGGAGCCACCGCTGCAAGGGCTATAGTGGCAAACAAAGCTGTAAACATCCACAACGGCATGTTCCCGAATTTTGAATGGCCAAAAGCCAAAAGCGGAAACGCAGACACCGCAGTGAACAACATCAAAGGATGAATTGAATAATGCGTAGTGTGCATGAACGATTGAAATTTTACCTTCAAAGATTGCTTGGATGCGAAAACGCGCGGCAAATCTTTTACGGCAGTTTGTATGGAACCTTTTGCCCAGCGGTATTGCTGGCTTTTGAAAGCGTTGATGTCTGCGGGCAATTCTGCCGGCACCAGCACATCGAAAACGAATTTCATTTTCCAGCCTACAAGCTGGCTGCGATAAGACAAATCCATATCTTCAGTGAGGGTATCGCCTTCCCAGCCGCCGGCATCGTCTATGGCCTTTCTGCGCCAAACGCCTGCCGTGCCATTGAAATTCATAAACAAGCCGCCCCAACTGCGAGCGGATTGCTCTATCACAAAATGGCCATCTATTCCTATGGATTGCGCAAGCGTTAAACCAGATTCGCTTCTGTTCAAATGCCCCCAGCGGCCTTGAACCAAACCAATCTTCTCATCCATTATCATATATGGAACGGTGTGCATCAAAAAGTTTTTTTCCGGAACGAAGTCCGCATCGAAAATTGCCAAGAACTCGCCTTCGCACTTTTCCATCCCTTCTTTCAAAGCTCCAGCTTTATAATCTTTGCGGTTTGTGCGGTGGATTAAGGAAATGTTATAACCTTTCTCTTTCATCTCCGCTACTTTTCTCTCGGAGATTTTCACGCAATCATCCGTGGAATCGTCCAAGACCTGAATCTCGTGAAGATGCTTGGGATACTCCATTGCGCAAACGCTTTCAATAAGGCGTTCTACGCAGGTCCCTTCATTGAAGACCGGCAATTGCGTAGTGACTTTCGGCAAAGCGTTAACATCAAGATCTTTTAAAAAGTTTTCCAAAGTTTCACGGTCAGATTTGCGATTCTTTTTAAAATTTTTCAAAAAAAGAAAGATACTAAAGTAACAATTAAAGCCGTACAAAACAAGCCCTATTCCTGCAATAACATAAAGGACAAATAATATGTCCAAAAAAATCGTGGCAACCATTGCTCATATAATATAGAATATTTTTTGCATTTTGTCTAGGTACAAAATGCATTTTTTTGCATTTTTTTGCATTTTTTTTCGCTACAACCCCTATTTTTGACTGCCCAACGACTTTTCCGCCGCTGTTTTCAGCTTTCCACAACAAAATCTGAGCTGTTTTGAACCATATATACATTGCCTTTCGAGCAGTGAAGAGCCGCATGTGCAAGCTCGGTAAGTACGGACTACGCTTCCAGCTCATCCAACGCGGCTTGAGCCTGCTGCGCAGCCATGCTAGCGCAATCTCCGACATCTTTGCTATACCAAATAGTAAACCCGTTTGAGTTAACAGAATCCCTCTATTGATGATCAGGGTCTTGTAATGCGACAACCAAAAGAAGAATAAAAGGCATACTATTATAATATACGTATTGTTTTTAATAAAGCTCCCTTCCTTACGTTTCACGGGAAACATAGGAGATTTGTTTCCCGTGAAACAATCATCGTCGAGCCTGCCATCTAACTTTTCTGCCATCTGCGGCTAAAAAGTCTTGTTCTTGCATTCGCTCATAAAACTCCATTTTGTCCATAAGCATTAATATAAACCTTGCAGCAGGCATGCCAAATCCTCTTGCCAGGCAAAATAAGGAGAAAAATGTTGGGACTCGCTGGCCGCTTTCAAAAAGGGCAATGCATTGTCTTGTCAAGCCGCTACTTTTGGCTAAGTCTAGCTGTGACATACCGCGAATTTTACGCTCTTCGCATAAAAGACGTCTAAAAGCTTGAATCAAGCTATCAGAGTTGAGAAGTTTTACCATAGCGACATAATGTAGAGAATGAATTCCTAAAAAGTGTCAACATTTGTTTGCAAAATGATCGGAAAAATCAATTTTTCAAATTTTCTTTGTTTCCCTGAAAATTTAATTAGTATAGCCGCTGTAAAGCAACGCTAATTTATTAATATTCCACAATAAGTACCTTGTTTTTTCCATGCGGCAAAGTTCTGTAATACAAAATTCCAGGAGTTGGCAGTTTTTTGGAATCTTGCTTCCAGATTAACTCGTCTCCAGGCTTGCCTTTTATTCTACCCAGCAATACCCCGTTTGCAGAGCGTATTTCAATTCCAGTTGATTTTTCCGGCAAAGGCGAAAATTTTATCTCTGAGTTTCGCTTAGGGTCCCAAGGATTTGGATAAGCTGCAAACTCTTTTAGCTCCGGTGGCGGAAACCATTCCTTTTTCAGCAGACGGGAAAGAACCCAGACAGACGCATCTCCGTACTCCGCAGGGGAAATTCTTGTAGCAGAATCTGTTTTTGGCCAGTTTTCGCTTGTTCTTTCGAGAAAATAAAAGGATGCCTCTGGCAAAACACCAATAGGAATCTGCCTAATCTTCCGTTCCGGCCATCTCGATAAATCGGAGAGCAATGGGGTTGGAGGCAGCGAATCTGGCAAAAACTCAGCTTTTTTCCCTGAATAAAGAAGATACGAAGCGTATCTGTGAAATAAATCCTCTGCATTTTTGCCCAACGAATATGCATACCTGGATAAATGCTCAGAAAATTTCTCCCTTGGTCTTTCTGAAAAAGACCTCCATATAAAGGAATCAAAACCCAAACCAAATTCGTAAGACAAAAACAAATAAAGCATAGCCCAACCATAGCCAGCCTCAGAATCTACTATAGTTTCCACAAAGCTTGGCGAAATATAACCTATATAATCATTTACTTCCGGCACCGCAACTTCTTCTACTCCGGTTGCGCTGGCTTCTGCCCAAAAAATATTGTTGTTGGTCAGGCTTTTAACTTGGTATATTTGAAAACTATGGTAAAGCTCGTGAAAAACTGTTACTTTTAGAGCCAAATGCCATTTGCCGGGCATTGAATAATTCCCGTTTATGGGCGAAATATAAGGGACTGTTGAAAAATTGCCTTTGCAATCAGCTCCATATAAAAAATCGTTTTCTATAATTATTTGCGTTGATTGCGCACTGTAAGGCGGGGGAATCAAGCCGTATGTATTGTCATATTTTCCTTCATCGCCGCGCAAAAGCCCATTGTCTATGACTTCAACGGGATACAAACCAAGCGGAACATTTTTTATATAATGCCTAGTCTGATTTTTTCCCAATATGCCTTTCATACCCAGAACTTCTTTGTGAAAGTAATAAGCTTCTTCCAGATATTTGGCAAGCGAATCTATATATTCAGAGGTTGTAGCATGGGGCGAAGCTTTATCCAAGGTATAATATATGATAAAGTTTTTGGTTCTAGCCTCCAAAACGGCGTTTCTATTGTAATAATTATCCGCATTGCAACTCTCAAAGCCTGGTTTAGCCAGTGTTTTTCCCTGTTTTTTTGAATCTTCCATAAATTGCGCAACTCCGCACCGCGCGCCGCCAGCGCCAAAGCTCTGGGAAAAGAGCAATGCGATAATGATTAGCGGAATAAATATTGACATTGTTAAATCGGAATTTGCGATAGTAGAATCGTAGCGATAGGCGCTGCCAGATAGAAGCTGTCTGCCCTATCCAAAACTCCGCCGTGTCCAGGGAAAATTCCACCAGAGTCTTTTATGCCAGACCAGCGCTTTAATGCAGACATAAGCAAATCACCAAGCTGACCGGCTGTGGAAACAACAAATGCAAAACCCATTGCCATTGCCAGAGACATATCAAATACCGTATAGCCAAAGCCTGTTGTGGTCCAAATCCAGAACCAGAAAATTGCGAACATGGTCCCGCCTACCGCTCCTTCCCATGTTTTTTTGGGGCTTATTTGCGGAGACAGTTTAGTTTTGCCAAAAAACCTGCCGGAAAAATACGCTGCGGAGTCGCAAGCCCACAGGGTTGACATCACAACCAGAAATTTGGAGCATTCCGCCAAACCCTGCCCCGAACCGAACAGCTTTAGGCACATTCCGCCCCAAAGCCCAATATAAAGGGGACCCGCTATCTGAAGCACCAGCCAGGGAAATAAATTCTTAACATCTATATATGCAAAAGCGATAACTATATATAGCAAGATTACGCCAGCAAGTATAAGAGGGGCTTCGCCGTTGCCAAGCCAAAGCACGGTTAGAGACACAGCGCAAACAGGCGAAAGCACGCTCAAAACTTTGACTTTCTCCGTATAAACGGCAGAAACCATTTTATACCATTCGTAAGCGGCAACGGCATTCAATCCCAAAACAAAAGCCCAGCGAGCATAGTCTCCGTACCACAAAAGAAGCGCCACAATGGGCATTGCCGTAAATGCGAATATGCTACGTTTTGCTAAGTTGCCTAAAGCCATAGCTGGAATATAGAATTTTCTATATTACTTGCTAACATTAATAGAGAGGTTATTATGTCCCACAACTATTTGTTCACATCAGAGTCTGTTTCTCCTGGCCATCCAGACAAAGTTGCAGATCAAATTTCCGATGCCATTCTTGATGCAATGCTCGCTCAGGACCCAAAAAGTCGAGTAGCTTGCGAAACTTTGGTTAGCACTGGCCTTGTTGTAATTGCCGGCGAAATAACATCGAAAGCAAACGTCGATTATCAGAAAGTTATTAGAGATACAATCAAGGAAATTGGATATACGCAAGCCGGAATAGGCTTTGATGCCGACAGTTGCTCAGTTTTGGTCGCTTTGGACAAGCAGAGCCCGGATATCGCTCAAGGCGTTAACGCTGCTGCCGCAGTAGGCAAAGACACTGCCGAGCAAGGCGCAGGCGATCAGGGAATGATGTTTGGCTACGCTTCTGACGAAACTTCGGAACTTATGCCTTTGCCTATTTTCCTTGCGCACAAACTGATGGAAAACATAGTTGAGCTAAGAGAAAAAGGAAAATTAAAATGGCTGCGCCCGGATGCAAAAAGCCAGGTCACTGTTGANTATGACAAGAATAACGAGCCTGTACGTGTAGATACCGTTGTTATATCAACACAGCATGCGCCTGAAGTTAGCCACACAAAAATCAAAAAAGAAATTATTGACAAGTTGATAAAGAAAACAATTCCCGCAAAACTTTTGGACAAAAAAACTCGCTACCTTGTAAACCCAACCGGCAGATTTGTTGTTGGCGGCCCGCACGGCGACAGCGGCGTAACCGGCCGCAAAATAATAGTTGATACTTACGGCGGCATGGGCCGGCACGGCGGCGGAGCGTTCAGCGGCAAGGATCCATCCAAGGTTGACAGATCTGCAGCGTATGCGGCTCGCTATGTTGCGAAGAACATTGTTGCGGCAAAGCTTGCAAAAAGATGCGAGGTTCAGCTAGCCTACGCTATTGGCTACCCGGAACCTGTTTCCGTGAATGTAAATACATTCGGCACTGGCAAGCTCAGCGATCACAAAATAGAAGCTTTGATTCGCAAGCATTTTGATTTGAAACCCGCGAGCATAATCAAGACTTTGGACTTGCTAAAGCCAGGCTATAAATCGACTGCAAAGCAAGGGCACTTTGGGCACAAAGGCGCAAGGTTCACTTGGGAAAAAACCGACAAGGCCGAGGCTTTGAAAAAGGAAGTGTAAGAATGGAGCAAAAACGCACATTAGGAGGGGATTCCTAAAGGAGGCATTTTATGGAATTCAAAAACTCTGCAGCAACGTTCATAATTGCGATTATGGCGGCTTGTGTTATTTCGTTTGCGCAAAACGAGCCAAACCCTGAAATTTACAACAAAGTTGTTACCGCTTGCGAAGAGAATAAAGCGGTAAAAACGGGGCTTGCCCAAATTTCAAAAAAGAACGGCAAGGTAGTTGATGTCTATGACAAAAGCGAACGAGGCGAAAAAGCAAGATTTGAGCGGAGCACAAGCGAAATCGAAATAATAAAAGCCGATGGCCCAAAAGTATTGAAATCGTATGCAGACTGCATGAAATCCAAGCTGCAAGCCAAGGAGTTTCGCGGCAACATCAACAAGGTAACCGTAAAACTTTCGGTGACAAACGAAGGGAACCTTGTAATTCACAATACAACCACTACTGAACGTGCGCTTCCGAAAGGCAAAAAGACTTCTACCGTAAATGCCCCGAAAACCACGCTGGGCAAATCATATTGGTGCGAAGATGAAATGAAGAAATGCGCACAGGCCACAATAGTCGTTGACCAGAAATAAGGATTGGTTAATTTTAATTTTTGGCAAGTGCGATTATGTAGAAGCCTGTTAGGGCGGCAAAGATTTTTTGTGCCAGCCCCTTGTTTTTCCATTCGAAATTTTCTATATTATCGCTTATCGTCCCATTGTTAGGAACACCCTCCGTTTGATCCTTGGGAAGAGCTACGCCAGCAGGGTTTGTAAGGGCAGCCGTGTGTTCCGCCGGGCTAGTAATGCGGGGCGCGGTGGCAGAAATGTCGCTGTATGCGGGATAAGGATTGCTGACACTAGTGGCGGTTTCGGGAACGGAATCGCCTTTTTTGTATGCAACAGTAAAGGTTTTAAAGGCATTATCGGTTTTTGTTCCACTCAAGTCGGGTGAATACTGAGTCAACAAGCCATCTGCATCCCCTTGCTCTATAATCTTGCCCGCTTTGTCTGTTACAACCATATGCAGACCTTGCTTGTATTTGCGGAAGTAATATAGCCTGTCTTGGAAATTAAATTTTCCTGTTGCCAGCAAATCTGGGTCGGAAAGCGTTTGTGGGATAGCCGCAACAAAAGGGTATCTTTCAGGCGCAGCTATTCTGACGGCAAGATTATTCTTATTCGCTTTACCAGTTATCAAATGCAGTGCTCTCTGCCTTATAGTTGGTGGCTGCCCCTCCCAAGAATCAGGATTGGCTAGATTGACTCGCCTTCCTTCCGCTGCGGAAACTATGCCTTTGCTAGTAATGAATTCTTCAACCCGCTTATACATTGGGTCTTTGCTATTAAGCAGCTTTGGCAAATTCTCATCTGATTTACGCTGTTTAAGGAGCTTCTTTACGGAATTGAGCTTGTCACCCTTTCGTATGCCTTCCCAAGAAACGGGCTTTCCATTTTCTCGCCCAAGCTCGCTCTCGAATACAGCACCGAAAGCCTCCGTTGCAGACTTGAGAAACCCTTTTGAAAATGAATTATTTGCCATAATAATTTACTTGCTCTCTCTTTTTACCCTGTTATGCAGCAAGAAGCCAGTAATGTAGAAAATAGTCCCTTCTATGAACTCGGTTGAGAATTGCGGTTGCATAAATGGGAGTTTATAAAGAAGTTATGCCTTTCGTTCTTGTCGCAGTTATCTTTCGTGTCAATCATAGAGAATTATAGGCATATCATTGCCTAATTTTTCTATATTACGCACATGATTTTACTATATCCAAAAGGAGACACAATCATGAATAGGACAAAATCCATTCTTGCGGTGGCAGGTCTTGCGCTTGCTTTGACATTAACATCTTGCGGGACTCACGATCCACTATCGGATCCAGACAATCCGGTTAATGGCGACAACGATGTAGTAACATCAAGCTCTTCTGGGGGTGGAACCTCATCCAACAGAGTAAGTTCTTCTAGCAGGATAAACACTTCCTCTAGCAGTTCTATTAATTGCACTGGAACCGTTATTAATAATACATATCTTGAGTGCGCCAATTGGACACTCGGCGTAGAGGGCGAGGCTATTGAATACAGAATAAGTACTACGCTCGCCGTACCAAATGAAAAAGTACTCACAATTTTGCCAGGCACAACAATTATATTCCCAGAAGCAGGGGCAGGCATTACTGTGGCGGAAGGTGGAACTATAAAAGCAAAAGGCACAGCGCTTGCACCCATAACTCTGACCAAATCTGCTCTTAACTGGAAAAGTATTACGATTAACTCTACAATGAACAACGAAATAGAGTATGTTAATATGATTGGCGGCGGCAGCGGCGGCAATGCTCACGATGCCATGCTTTATCTCAACAATGCCACAGTTTCAATTACCAATAGCACTTTTGATGGCTCTGCTTCCAATAGCATCACTATTCACGGCCCCTCCACAGCTTTAACGGCATTTGATAATAACACTTTTAAAAATTCCGTCAAAGCGCCTATCTATGTACGTGGTGGTTATTACGAGGAAACTGGTGATATTTTCGTACTTAAAGATATAGGCAGAAACAATCAGTTTGAAAGCAACACAGAAAACTATATTCATATAGCTAATTCTCAAGCAATAACTAATAATATGATAATCAAAAAAATGCCAGTTCCTTGGCGCATAGATATAAACCTTAACGTAACCGAAACTGCAAAGCTGACTGTAGAGCCAGGAGTGGAAATTGTCTTTGGCAACGCAAGCAGCGGAATATATATTGGCGCAGATGCTTCCCTGTCTATGATAGGCACCCCTACCGAGCGCATTAGCCTGCACGGCATTGGCAATACAAAAGGTTCTTGGGGCAATATAGAGATAAGATCTATTAATACCGAGAACAAGATTGACTATGTTGATATGCTCAATGGAGGCAGCGGAACGAGGGATTACAATGCTATGATTTTTTTAGGAAGCGCTTCAGTTTCTATCACAAATAGCATTATTGACGGTTCGGCCACTAACGGAATTGCTCTTGAAAGGGCAAACACCATTTTAACGGCATTCGACGGCAACATCATAAAAAATTCTAGCAAAGCACCTATTCATATACGTGAAGATGGCAGTTATAGCGGCAGCTTTTATGCACTTAAAAATGTTACTAGCAACAATGAATTTGCTGGCAACACCGACGACTATATTCATGTGGCTGGTTCTCATCCCATAGAGGCTGACATGACAATCAAAAAATTTGATGTTCCTTGGCGCATAGATGTAAACCTCAGCATAAGCGGAACTGCAAAGCTGACTGTGGAGCCAGGA
>WQSA01000058.1 GCA_009788135.1 Candidatus Fibrimonadales bacterium | reverse complement strand
GGCGCAGAGTCTCTGTTCAATGCAAATCTCTTTGCGAAAGCATTGCTGGAAATGATTGATATATGCGAAGCGATTAAAGATAAAAAGCTCGTTGCGCAATANCACGCATGGTACGCAGAAATCAAAGCCAAGGTGAACAAAGTTGCNTGGGATGGCAAGTGGTATGTGCGCTGGTTTGACGAAAAGGGCAAAGCTCTTGGCTCAAGCAAAAATGCTGTTAATAAAATAGATTCTCTNGGNCAGAGCTGGCCTGTTATTAGCGGAGTTGCAACNGAAGAGCGTGCAAAGCAGGCTTTGGACAGCGTTTACAAATATCTCAACACCAAAAATGGAATCAAGCTTTCCTGGCCTGGCTATGATGGTTTTGACCCTCATGTTGGCGGAGTTTCAACTTATCCTCCTGGAGCTAAGGAGAACGGCGGAATCTTTTTGCATGCAAATCCGTGGATTATGATTGCAGAAACGATAGTCGGCAATGGCAACAGGGCATTCCAGTATTACAATCAGATTAATCCCGCTGCGAAAAACAACGGCTTGATAGACGAATTTGAGTCTGAGCCTTATTGCTATCCGCAGAACATTTTGGGCGATGAGCACGAGCAGTTCGGTTTGGGTCGCAATGCTTGGCTAAGCGGAACGAGTTCCTGGACATATCAAGCTGCGACTCAATACATTTTGGGTGTAAAAGCGACATTTGATGGTTTGTCAATCAATCCTTGCATTCCAAAAGAGTGGAAAGAATTCAGCGTAATCCGCAAATTCCGTGGCGCAGTCTATGCGATTCATGTAAAGAATCCCAAAGGCGTGAGCAAGGGAGTTAAGAGCATAACCATTGACGGCAGGGAAATAAAAGGTCATGTTGCCCCGATTTTGCCTGGAAAAAAGCACATGGTTGATGTTGTGATGGGATAAAGTCCCCCGTAAAAGTGTAGAGCTTTTACGGAAAGTCCCCCGTAAAAGTGTAGAGTATTTGCAGAAAGTCCCCCGTAAAAGTGCAAATTAAATTTCTATATTATTAAAATATGGAAAGAAATATCATAAAAAGCCTTATGGGCTGGAAAAATTCCGCTTTACGCAAGCCTTTGGTTTTATACGGAGCCAGGCAGGTAGGCAAAACTTGGATATTAAAGGAATTTGGGAAAAAAGCATATACGCAAACGGTTTATCTCAACTTTGACGATGAACCTGGTCTTAGCGACTATTTTCAGAAAAATCTAAAGCCAGAACGAATAATAGGCGCATTGGAAAGTCATTTTGGGGTAAAAATCGCCCCAAACGACACTTTAATCATTTTTGACGAAATTCAGGAAAGCCAAAGAGCAAAGGATTCGCTAAAATCTTTTAACGAAAATGCGCCGCAATACCATATTGCCGCTGCAGGAAGCTTTTTGGGAGTTGCAAGCGGAAAATTTCCAGTTGGGCAAGTGGATAGCTTCACTCTTTACCCAATGTCTTTTTACGAATTTCTGAAAGCGATAGGGCGCTCTGCGCTGCTGAAAAACATAGAGGCGTTGGATTTTCCATTGCTGGAAAGCCTATCTGCATTGCTAACCGATATGCTGAAAACATATTTTTATGTAGGTGGAATGCCTGCTGCGGTTAGGGCTTTTGCGCAAACAAGTGATTTAGCCGTTGTGCGTGAAACTCAAAACGAAATTTTGAGGAATTACAAAAACGATTTTTCAAAACACATATCGCCGCATGATATACCGAAAGTTCGTATGCTCTGGGATTCAATGCCAGTTCACTTGGCAAGAGAAAAAAAGAAATTTATTTACAAAGATGTGAAAACAGGAGGTCGCGCAAGCGAGTTTGAAAACGCTTTGGATTGGCTTGTAAATACGGGTCTGGTGCATAAAATTTCACGAACATTAAATCCTAAGCTTCCGCTTGAAAGGGATCAGGAGCGAGAGGCGTTTAAGCTATTTATGCTGGATGTTGGTTTATTGTGTGCCAAAAGCAATATTGATTTGTCTTTATTCTATGTTTCCGATCCTAAAATTTTTGAGGAATTTCACGGTGCGCTCACTGAGCAGTATGTTTGCCAGGAGCTTAAAAGCACAACTTCAAATCCTATTTTTTACTGGGGTAGGGAAAAAGGCGATGCGGAAGTTGATTTTATTATGCAGCATAAAAACAATGTCATTCCGATAGAGGCAAAATCAGGCAAAAGAACGCAGTCAAAATCGCTAAATGTGTATATGAGCGAATACAACCCGAAAATCGCAATAAAAGTTTCGTTGAAAAACTACGGCAAAAATGAGAACCTGCTTTCTTTGCCGCTTTACCTGGTTGGGTATATAGGTGCTGTTTGTTTGGAAGCATTTTAACCAATTCTGGTCAAAAATGTCAACATATGTTTGCAAAATGAAGGTGAAAAAACTTTTTTTATACGTTTTTCTAATTTTGTTATTATATTTGTAACGACAATTTAGAATGGAGTTATGTTTATGACGGATCAAGAGTTAAAAGATTTGGTTGCAAGTTTGACCGAAAAGCAGAAAGAAACCAGGACAAGCATGGATGAAACCATTCGTGAACTTAAGCTTGCGCAAGCAGAAACTTGGGCTATGCTTGGCGGCATGAGCAAGAGCGATGGCGAATTTGCGGAAAATTTGTTTTTCCATTCGCTTGAAAAAAGCAAAACATTTGCAGGAGTGCATTTTGATACGGTTAGCAATAAGTTCGGACGTTCAAAGAAAATGCCAAATGGCATAAAATTAGAAGATCAGTTCGATATTGTTATGGCTAACGATAACGCAGTTGCTATTATTGAGGTTAAGTACAGAGCTAGAAGCGAAGACCCGAAAGAGATGATTGAAAGAAAAGTTCCGAATTTCAGAAATTTGTTCTCAGATTATGCAGATTTTAAAATATATTTGGGCTTGGGTTCATTTTCTTTTGACAGCCGTACAGCCAAGGAGGCAGAAAGACTCGGCATAGGCTTGCTTAAAGTCTCCGGCGATATGGTTGAGTACAAAACCGATTGGGTTAGAGCGTATTAGCGTTTTCTATATTCCCAATATGCAGAAAAGATTTAAAATCTTTATTTCTTATCGGCGTAAGGGTGGCTATGATACAGCAAAGCTGCTTTACGATAGATTGAGATTAGATGGCTATTCCGTTTTTTTTGATATGGATGCTCTGGAAAATGGAGACTTTGATAGTGAATTGGAAAAGAAAGTTAGGAAATGCAAAGATTTCCTGCTTGTGCTAAGCCCGGGAATTTTTGACAGATTCCGAGAGCCTGGCTACAATGCAAAAGACGACTGGGTTCGCCAAGAGATTATTTGCGCACTTCAAACAAATAAAAATATCATTCCGCTTATGCTGGAAGATTTCGCCTATCCAAAAAGATTGCCAGAGGACATCAAAGACTTAAGCAGAAAAAATTCCATAGACCTTAACCCCAGGCATTTTGATACAATTTATGAAAAAATGAAAGCATATTTTTTGCTCTCAAAACCACGCTTGGCTGTGAGGCTCAAAAAACAAATGCGATTTTTAATATCATTGGTATTTTTAGCATTTCTAGCACTCTCATTTTATGTATTTATGATTCATACGCAGGCAAAAGAAATGAAAATGATAGCAGACTCCGCAATACTGGCCAATGACGCAGAAGTTGCAAAATTGAAAGATTCGCTGAGAGTAGCCAAAGAACAAGAACTGGCTATTGCAAGAGACTCAATGAGAATTGCCACAGAAGTTGAAATGGCAATACTTAGAGATTCAATAGATATGTATATTGAATTGATAGAATCGCTAAAAACCAAACAAAAAGCAATCCCAACTCCCAAAGCCGCAACTGTTGCAACCGCCTCAACCCCAGCGAAAACGGCAACAAAAACTACGGTGCCTGCGAAAACGGCTACAACGCCTGCGAAAACCGCAACAACCGCAAAAAAAACTGCTACTACCGCAAAAAAGACCAAATGAATTTTTCTACATTACTTCAAAAATTTATTCACCCGCCATTCGGAGGAAAAAAACATGTCTGATAAAATGGAATTCCAAACAGAAGTCCGTGAGCTGCTGCATCTGATGATTCACTCTCTGTACAGCAACAAGGAAATATTTTTGCGCGAGCTCGTCTCAAATGCGGCTGACGCCCTGGACAAGCTCAGATTTCTTTCCATATCCAACCCAAGCCTCTTGCCGGCAAGCTCGGAACTCAGAATAGATATTCGCGCAAATGACGAAACCAAAGTCCTTACCATAGAAGACAATGGAATTGGCATGAACAGAGAGGATTTAATCCAGAACCTTGGTACCATAGCTCGTTCCGGAACAAAAAGCTTTATGCAAAGCATAACCGGAGAAGCAAAAAGAGACGTAAACCTTATAGGGCAGTTTGGCGTTGGATTTTACAGCGCATTTATGGTAGCTTCAAAAGTGGAAGTGCATTCCAGAAAAGCCGGCGAAGAACAGGGCTATCAGTGGACGTCCGAGGGGACAGGCGAGTTTTCAGTTGACGAATTGCCAAAAGAAAAAAACGGGACCAAAATAACAATATATCTAAAAGATGAAGATGATTGCAAAAACTTCTCGCAAGACTGGCAAATAAGAAGCGTGGTCAGCAAATACAGCGAATTTGTAACGCACCCTATTTATATCCAGTCAAAGGAAAAAACGGAAAGATTAAACGAAAAGCCTGCGCTCTGGCGGCAAAGCGCAAAAGGCATAGAAGAAAAACAGTACAAGGAATTCTACGGACTGGTTTCCCACGAAGGCGGAGATCCGCTCGCTTGGAGCCANAACCACGTTGAGGGTGCGCAGGAATTTTGGAGCTTGCTCTACATTCCTTCCAAAGCGCCGTTNGGAGTGCGCTATGCATCCGAGCAGAACCGAGGNTTAAAGCTTTATGTAAAGCGAGTGTTCATAATGGACGANTGCAAAGAATTGCTGCCAACATGGCTTCGCTTCGCTCGCGGCGTTATAGACACCGAAGACTTGCCGCTGAACGTTAGCCGTGAAATTTTGCAGAGCAACAAAATAGTTGCAAATCTGAAAAAACACGCTACCAAAAAAATTCTGGATACGCTTCAAAGCGTGGCTACGGACCGCAAAGAAGACTATGAGAAATTCTGGGTTGAGCTCGGAGCCGTTCTAAAAGAAGGCTTTTATATGAACTGGGAATTTCTTGACGAACTCAAAAATTTGCTCCGCTTTAAAAGCACAAAAGGCAGTGATTTTGTGGGATTGGAAGAATATGTTGCCCGTATGCCGGAGGGCCAAAAGGAAATCTATTATATAATAGGGGAGTCTCTCTCTGCCGTGCAGGGTAGCCCACACCTGGAAGCTTGCAAGGCAAAAGGCTACGAAGTTCTGTTCTTAACCGATACGGTTGATGAATTTATGATGCAGAGCTTGCAGGAGTTCAAGGAAAAAAAGTTCCACGACGTGGCCCTTGGAGACTTGGAGTTTGAAAAGACAAAAGAAGAAGAAAATGCAGAAAAAGAGAGCAAGAAAACCTTTGAAAAGCTTTGCGAAGTTTTGCAAAAAGTTTTGAGCGAAGAAGTGAGCGAAGTTCGCATAACCAGCCGCTTGAAAGACAGCCCTTGTATGCTGGTAAGAGCGGCGGGCGGCATGGGCGCTCACATGGAAAAGCTTATGGCTATGCAGGGTATGGAAATGCCAAAGGCAAAACGCATTCTGGAAATAAATCCAGAGCACGAAATTTGCAAAAATCTGCTCCAAAAAGCTCAAAGCGGAGACGATTTGGGGTCTTACCCAACGGTGCTTTACGGGCAAGCTCTGCTTGCGGAAGGCTCGGTTTTGCCGGACCCGTCGGCTTTTGTCTCTGCTATGAACAAAGTATTGCTTTCCAAATAGGAATATTTATGATAACAACGCCTAAGAAATTTACAATAGGTCTTTTTGATTGCGATTTGCACAAGCGCCTGCGAGTTTCCAGGCTTTGCGAATTTTTTCAAGAGGCCGCTCTGGCTCATTTGAGGGATCAAGGCTTTGACTATTTTGCAATGATAGACAAAGATAGATTTACTTTGATGCTTTCAAGAATCAAGCTGAGAATTTCCAAGCTTCCGTTCTGGGGCGAAGATATTTTTATCAGTGCATGGTTAAAAAGCTATAATCCGGAAAAGGTTGCCTGGTGCGATTACGATGTTCGCGATTCGCAGGGAAATTCCGTTGTGCAGGCTACTTCTTCCTGGCTTTTGATAGATTTAAAAGATTGCAATGCAATTCCTTTTTCTGCCGGTCCCTATCGCTTTAAGCTTACGCCGGAGCTGAGCGCTCTGCCGGAAAGCATAGAGCTTTTGGAGCCTTCTGGAATGCCAAAAACGGTTCTGGTAAAAAATGTTAAGTACAGCGATCTCGATTTGAACAATCATGTGAATAATTGCAGGTATTCAGACTGGGTTTTAGACGCTATAAGCATGGAAGAAATCAAGAGAATTCGTTCCATTCAATTGAATTACATGCTGCAGGTTGAATACGACACAAAGGTTGCTCTTATGCGTTTTCCTCACAGCCGCCATCACGTAGTGATTTTCGGCGTTAACGAAGAACACCCGGAAGAAGTGCATTTTCAAGCTAGAATTGGTTTTGACAAACCTTTACTTACATAGTTCCATAAAAGCGCAGTTCAAAGTATCTTCAATGTCTTCTTTAAAGCGGCCTATGCCGAGCTTGCAGGTGTAGGCCAATTCTTCGCCTTTGTGAATGCAAAGCACGGGGACTCCAGCCTCTTCGCTAAAAGCAACTTTAAAACCTTTGTCCAAAAGTTTTTCTAAAATCTCTCGCATTTTATTCTCCCTTCAAATCTTTTTCCGCATTTTCGAGTTTTTTAAGTGTTAAAGATATTCTCACTAACTTGCGTATCAATAAAGCTATTGCGAGCAGCATCACAATGCAACCGGCTATTGCCCCTATAAGCGAAGTTCTGTCCATGCCTTGCGGAGCATCAGGCAAAACAAAATCTGCTCTTAGCGATATGCGTTTTGAAAAAGCTTCCCCTGCTAGGATTTTCCAGCGAAGGATGCCAGAATCTATGTAAGACGGATCTATTGGATCGCTGCTTACAAGCATTGCGCCTTGCGGCAAAACAAGGGTGTATTCCCAGTAAGTTGAATCGTTTCCGAACATTTGCTCCAATACAAAAGGAGGAATGCTCTCTTCTGGAACTATTTCCCCGTTTTCGTTTTCCGTATTGGAATTTATTATCCGTTCAAAAGAATATCCGTTTTTCAGGCTATCTATTTTTTTCAAGGAAATATTGCCTAAAAAATCCTTTTCGAATTTTTTGTTGCCTTGCCAGTCTAGCAGGTTTTCAAAAGTCAGCATAAAATGCAGCGAATAAAGGGAATCTTTTTGCGAAAACCATGCGGAGTCGAATTTTAATCCCGCTGTGGAATCATAGTTGCCCTTTATAAGCTCAATGGTGTTTGTGTCCGGTTCCCATGGATAAATATTCGCTAAAAATGTAGCGCCGCCGTTATTATGCAGAATAATGGAATCGGAGTATTCTTCTATGCAAGCCAGGAAGCTCAAAGAAAAAAAGGCCAGAATTAATAGTCTCATGGAGATAAAATAGAAAAATCGTTAGAATTTGTACAGCACCTAAACCCTACAGTAGGGTCTAAGAAGAAGCTGGAAGCATTTATAGCTGTGTCTCCCACAATTAGAACTTGGCGTTTTTCTGTTTGCTCGTATATCAAGCCCTGCCAAAGCACGTCAAGCCATTTATCGCCGCCCCGTTTGCGATACTCAGCTTGATTTACATAATCTTGCCCAAGTACATTGCCCGCATCGCTCTTTTTTAAAGCGTAAAACAAAAGAGTGTCCAAGAAAGAATCGGGCGTTAGAATAGTAGGTTCTCTGATAGAATCTCTTGCCGGGTCTCTTGCCAGCAGCGTGTCCATGCGGGAACCGACCCTGTATAGATAAACCGCTTCGGTTGTGTATCTGGGTCTTATGCGCGTTGGCGTAAAACGATTTCTGCATTGCGCAAGCTCCACCCTTGAAGCACCCTCAAAAATGGGGTAGCTGCTCCCTTTTATTATGGCGGAGTCCCCTCTGCCTATTACCCATTCCTGCAATTGCCCTGGCAAATCTCTAATACCATCTGGGCTTGCGCAGATTTTATTTCTTCTGTTAACATTGATTGCGGAAAGCGAATCTCCGGTACCAACTCCGCAGTACATAAACAAAAATTCAGACGGAGAGAAAATTCCAAATTCATTTTTTTCTTCTATAATTCCATAGCTGGCACCTCCGCTATTGCAAGCCGCATTCCATTCATTTTCGCTGCATAAACGGTAGCCTCGGGTTTCGCAATTGCTTTTTGCTTCAATATACAGAATATTTCTTTCAAACTTCCCATTGGAATTGCGTTGCAGTTTTTCCATGCAAAAAACTGTGTCTGCCATTTTCACAGGAGCAAAATCAGGGGGACACATATCTTCATTTCTCCAAAGTTCGCCTTTTGAAATGGCAATCGTTTCTATCAAAGGATTGGAATAATGTCCCGAATTGTCAATAGCCCGCAGGCGCAGTGTAAAAGTTTCCCCCGGCAAAACCCAACGCAGAGTATCTCTCACATATCCTTCGCTAGGAGCATAGTATCCGCTCCTGATGGCAGAAGCTCTTGGAATCTCTCCCCATGTTCCATCGTCGTTTAGGATTTGGAGCAAGTAACTTGCAATGCCTGAAAGGTCCTCGCTGGGAATCCATGATAAAATAAGGCGATTTGAATCAAGAATGGCGTTGCCTGCGGAATCTTTATTGTATATGAATTCAGTCACTTTGGTTGGAGCTATATTATCCGTTGTTTTTATTATTCTGCTTTCTCCGCTGGACGGGTTTCCAGAACTGTCATAGGCCGCTATGGTTATGCTATAGGAGCGCTCGGGTTTTAAGCCGCTGATTTCCATTCTCCATTTGTTTGCCAAGGTATCATCGTTAACAAAGCCATTTCCGTCAATTACGGCTAGTCTTAAATATCTAGGGTCGTTGACAGTTACATCTTCCAGTTTTACTCCCCGTCCATCTTTTCTGAATTGCTGATTGCGTCTTAAGCTGGAACTCGCTGAATATCCTGCAAGGCTTAAATTTATTGTTAAACTTCCGATAGCATCATCTGTGCCTATGCTTATATTATAACCGGCTATTGGCCCGTTTATATTGTCTGGGAGATAAAAATCTCGCTGGTCTGTTGGGCGAACCCAATTTATCCAAATTGTATTCGCAGATGCAGAATCGCTAAAAGATACTATTGAAGGTTGAACATCATCGCCAAAGTGAACATGCAGGTGCCTAACCACGCCTTGTTCGTTGCCGGAATATTTTGCCCAAATGGCTATGTGCAAACTGTCTCTTGCCAAAAATTCACTTATTAAATCTGTTAAATCCAAAGAATCGCCATCGCCTCTGTTGCTATAAGGAATGACAGCCGTTGCCTGGTCTATTTGCGTTTGCGATGCTTTTTCAACAGAGTCTTTTACAACTGTTGTGTCAATCCATACATAATAGCTTTGCAAATCTTTTTGCTCAATGGGGTGTTGCCATCGCATAATATAGCAGTTGGCCCCAGGCGCAAAAGAGCCGTCTTTGCATCTTTTTACAATGGATACGTCAGAAACTGTTCTTTCAAAAGGGTAGGTTGGGTTGTTGCTGTCATCCGAGCAAGCAAGCAACGCCAAGAGAATGAAAACTATAAGGAGTTTGAGGCGCATTTTCTATTTTCCTACCGATGAAAAAAATAGAAATTTTATCGCTTCAAGGCAAATGGCTCGGAACTGCGGCTAAAACCCTTGAATGGTATAAAACGCAGGCTTTGGCCAAAAAAGGCAAGTTTGATTTGCTAGTGCTGCCAGAGCTTTGCCATACGCCTTATTTTCCTTTTGAAGAAAACGAAAAGCATTTTGACTGCGCCATTGCGAAAGATTCTGCAATTATAGAAGAATGGAGAAATTTAGCCAAATCTTTGAAATGCGTATTGATTTTCCCATTTTTCGAGAAAAGAGCGAAGGGAGTTTATCATAACAGCGTTTTTGTCTTTGAGCGAGATGGCTCTGTTGCTGGCTTTTATCGCAAAAGCCACATTCCTGATGATCCATGCTTTTACGAAAAATATTACTTCACCCCAGGCGATACAGGCTTTAAGATTATTGGAACAAGCGCTGGAAACTTGGGTGTTCTTATATGCTGGGACCAGTGGTTTCCCGAAGCCGCTCGCATTTTAGCTTTGCAGGGAGCGGATATCTTGATTTACCCCACAGCCATAGGCTGGGACTCCAACGAGCCGAAAAAGCTTTATGCAAGGCAGCTTGATTCATGGCAAACCGTTATGCGCGGCCATGCAATAGCCAACAGAATTTTCGTTTTGGCGGCAAACAGGGTTGGCAAGGAACANAATCTCTCTTTTTGGGGAAACTCCTTTATTTGNGCACCGGATGGCTTTGTGCTTAAGCANCTTTCAACAGACTCTGCATNAATGGCAGNGGCAATAGATTTTGAGGCAATAGAGCAAAACCGCAGAATTTGGCCGCACTTTAGAGATCGCAGGGTTGATTTGTATTACGATATTTTGAATATGTGGAACGAGCAATGAGTGATATTCGCTATCCGGCAGAGTGGGAAAAGCAGGCGGCCACCTGGCTTGCCTTGCCTATAAATGAGCAGAACTGGGCATCTCGCAGGGAGAGAATAGACGAATTTTATTCAAAGCTCATAGCAGCTATTTCTCGCTTTCAACCCGTGAAAATTCTTGACGATTTGCAAATTCCGCACAACGATATTTGGATTAGGGATTATGGCCCATTTTTTATGGAGCGTAGCATAGTTAGTTATGAGTTCAATGCTTGGGGAGAAAAGTTTCCGCCTTGGGATTTGGACAATGCAGTTCCGGAAAAAATTGCGGAGCTTATGAAGATTCCTCTTAAAAAAATTCCCTGGATTTTGGAGGGTGGCGCTGTGGAATTCAACGGCGATGGTCTCTGCTTGACAACCGCCCCATGCATTTTTGGAAAGAAGCGAAATCCGGAGAAGCAGGAAATGCTTGACGATATAAAAAAATCGTTTGGTCTTAAATCGCTTAAAATTTTGCCAAGGGGTTTGGATGGCGACCATACCGATGGGCATATAGACAATCTCGCTCGCTTTGTTGCGAAAAACCATGTGGTTATGGCTGCGGGCTTTGAACAGGAAAAGAAGGAAATTGAGAACTGGCTTTGCGAGCATTACGAAGCGGCAAAGGTTGATGAGCTTGTGCTGCCGCCTTGTTTGCCGGCGTCTTATATGAATTTTATATTTGTGAACGGCGGTTTGCTTGTGCCTGTGTATAATTGCGAGCAGGATGTAGCTGCGTTGGAATATTTTAGCGGCGTGTTCCCAGACAGGGAAGTTATAGGCGTGGATTGCACTACGCCAATCGAAGAGGGCGGGAGTTTGCATTGCTTGTCCAAGCAGGAGCCTTTTTTCTAGATGACCAGCCTTTCTCT
>WQSA01000057.1 GCA_009788135.1 Candidatus Fibrimonadales bacterium | reverse complement strand
GATGAACAACAATGAGCCAGTCGTATTTTCCTGCGTGTGCAGCCTTAGCTTCAGTAATAACGGTTTTAAAGAGATTTACAACAGTATTGTAAGTAGAAAGCTGGTCGGTATCAAATAATGAGCCTGTATTTAATCCTACAAAAAGGACATTGTTGTATAAATAGTAATAATTATATTTTGATTTATAATCAGTACTAGAAGCACTCCTTTCATTTGGCAAATTGAAATGCCATTCGAATTTGCCAATGTTTGCCCAATGCGGATCGTGGTTTCCCTTTATAGCCGCTACAGGAATATTGCTGAATATTCCTGGTGCAAAAAAGTATTCCCATTCCTTTTCATCGCCTTGCATATTATCAACTTGGTCACCTGCGCAGACTACATGAGTTACATTTTCTGTTTCTTTTATTTTCTTGGCTACTTCGGCCCAACTGGTATAAGAAGTAGCGGTTGCTGCTGCAATTTGCGGATCTGCTATCGCTACAAATCTCCATGCTCCTGTTGCTGGCGGAGTGGTATAATCATATTCATGGCTCCAATTCTGTTCATCGTTGGATACCGAGTATTTATATTGTGTGCTTGGAGTTAAATTAGTCAGCTTTGCTTTATGCCAACTTTTGCCCGTAGTTGCATTGCCCGTTGTTCCGGTTACAGTATTGACAAGCGTGCCGCTTGCATTGAAAAGACGAACAGCAGTTTTTGTGCCTTCCCTGCCTGAGTACCAAGCCAGATTAAGTTCGGCGATGGTTGCGCCCGGCGTAAGAGCTAACATTTCCGGTGTAAACTTAGTGCCGCTATCCACTGAACTCGCAGATGTTGGCGTTCCCGCTGAAGAGGATGAAGAGGAGGAGGATGTTGTTGCAGAAGAAGATGATACCGCTGCTGCCGCTGAAGATGAACTCGAAATTCTCGATGAGCTGCTGGAGACTCTCGATGAACTGCTGCCATCGTTGCTACTGACAGAAGGCTGCGTTTCTTCATTGCTGCTGGAAGATGCTTCGCTGCTATTGCTGCCACTGCTATTGCCTGCGCTGCTGCTGCTATTGCCGCCGCTGCAGCTATTGCCACCGCCGCTATTGCCTCCGCTGGATAGGTTGCCGTCGCTGCTGCTTACAGAAGACAGTGTTTCATCTGAGCTAGACGAGACGCCATTGCCGTTATCGTTCTCCGTTGAAGAACAAGATGAAAAGAATGCAATTGCTATAGAAATAGCTACCGCTAGAATGGGTTTTGTTCTGTTCATGTGTTCCCCCGGTTTGAGGTTATTTTGTTTTCCTTCTTACGCCAAGCATTTCCACCTGCTTCTTGACTTTATTAAAGGATTCTACTCTCTCTATTCCACTGCCGCTGACATTGTCGCTGAATTTGACATCCCAGTAGAAATCATAAACTTCTACATAAGCGCCTGCGCCTACCCAACGAGCCTTGTTATCTTTCAAATTCCAAGCGAAATAAATCGCCGATCTGTTTTCCAAGCAGTTCCCCAGTCCATTTACCATGAATATAGGATCTGTGCAATTTATATGTATCTGCTTGCTCTCAGCCGTATAATTGCCTAGATTGGTGTGGTAAAAAGCCTTGGCATGGAATACTATATTCGCAGGATTTATCTCGCCGTATAAATCTTGCAAATCGGTTATATTGTTAAACACATCTGGCGTGAACAACTGACCTACAGACCCTGGGTAATACCTCTTTATGCTGTCTGGAGGCGCTTTTCCTGACGCCCAGTCTTCCGGAACAGGAAGGAATGCAACGGGTTTGTCGTCCCTGAACAAGGTATCAATAAGCACGCCTTCGCCCAGCAAACCATGTCCATAGGTGTTGTTCTGAAGGTCTTTCAGAGCTTCTCCAAGAATATCAGGACCATCTGGATCAACTTCTGCGATGCGTATATCATCTACTTTGAAGCGATTGGTACCTTCCAAGCGCCTGCCTATTTCGTTAGGATTGGGTTTATTGCCTGGCAAATCCGTAAGAGCGTAGTAGTTTACATCTCCAATCAAATCTCCCAAAGATTCCCAAACAAATCTTACGGAATCGTTAGCCTCAGGAGTGTAGGTTGTGTCGCCTTGCTCTTTGTAGCTTAGATAGTTCAAAGTTACAACGCTGTCTCTTCTTGCAGAATCCAGAACGCTGCCGCCTTTGAGCCAGCGTATTCTATCTGGCAAGTCTTTTGGAGCGTGGTAATAGCTCCAATTGTGCCCTCTCAGCTTGTATGCAAATGGAGCTTTGGTCTGTTCATTTGGAATGTTTGGCACAGTCTTGACAGCTTCGGAAAGTATTATTCTAACTTCGTCGCGGCACTTTGATATATAGCTTCCGCATCTCGAGTTTTTATCGGCTGTATAAATAGCTCTTACAACAACGGCAGGAATTTTATCGAATATTTCTGACGGCATGGGCAAATACACTGGCTTATCCAATGCCGTTGAACTCATGAAAGTTGCCCAACTGATTATTTTGCTTTCAGCCTTGCCAACGGAAGTTTTGATTTCCTTGCTGAATTTGCCTCCATAGATTTCAACGATGGAATCCCTTATGCTCAATTGGAAGCCTCTATCTATACCGCTCCAATACGCAGCATTTGCGGCAGCATCAATGCCAAAGCCTTGATATACGCCATCCACTTTCTGTCCCAATCCAAATACCAGAGTATCTTTGTTATCCCAGAAAACTTGTATGGCTGTGGGCAGAGAATCCAGAGGGAAAGCCCTGTCGTATTCTATGTACAGAGAATCGCCTATGCCATCGCCGTTTCGGTCGTAAATTTCAGCGTGTATTGGATATGGAGCATCTGGTTTTGAAAACAGCAGGGAATCCCACTGTGCGTAGGTGTTTTCATTCGTGGAAGGTCCGCGAACTGTGAAATGGGCGAATGCTGCCAATGAATCTGGATGCACAGGCATTGCTCCTCTTACGGAGAACTTCGCTACGCCATCGCTAATGGTCATTGATCCTTGACCGGATGCAATCTGCATTATGGAGGAGCTTGGAATTGGTAAAGTATCGCTTAGCAAGCTTGTTGTCCAAGCATTCATTACCAGCGGGAAATTGCAGGTTGTGCAAATCGAGCGCTGGTTGTTGGAAATGTCGTAGGCAGCTATGTCTCTGGGCAAGGCTGTTCCAATCATTACGCCCATATCCCTTGCGCTGCCGCTCGTGGCTGCAGCAGGATTGGAAGGATCGCTTCCCTTTGTCTGCGTTGGAACTGCAAGCTCGGCTCCTGTAAGTTCATCTATAAATGCCAGGCGAGGCAGGAATACTTTGACAGTCAATTTATCGTTTATAAGATAGGTTTCGTCTGCAACCGCTCTGTATCCGCCCTCAACCCAAAGCACAAGCAAGCCTGGGAAGTGCGGGTCGCCTGGCGCAGGAATCCTGAAAGCGTTGTTCAAATTGTTGATTGTATTGGACTCGGACGGAATAGAATCCGTATAGCCTGTCAAGCCGGAGTATCTATCATTGGGAAATGCTTCGACTCTAATCGATACTGGCGCGCTCCAACTGCCGCCTTCGGAATAATCGGCCATGAACACTTCAAATAGGCAGTGGTCAGCAACGCCTTGATCCTCTTCGTCTTCGCATTGCCACTGCCCGGATGCAAAGCCTATTGGCACGGGTCTGCCGGAAACGGTTTCCTTGTTTTTCGGACCCAAGTCGTAAACGAGCGATCCATCTAGCGAGCTTATTATGCGGCCCCAGACAGGCTGCGTTTCCGCAGTGCCATAGAACGAGGTTATGAAAATTGGCGTGGCATTGGGATAGTTTGCCATTTCCACATCTTTTATCTTCGCGTAAATTCTGTGCGTGCCAAGCAAACCTTTGATTCTATACTCAACGAGCTTGATTCTGTTAACGGCAGGATAGTCGGTCAATGTTATGCCGCCGTTGTAGCAGACGAGGTCTTTGCCTTCCATATTGCATGCCGGATTGCCTGGGTTGAGTTCAATTCTTTCGCCTCTGCGGGTCAGCATGTAGTAATCCAGAATGTCGCCCATCTGCGTGCCGCATTTCTCCTCGTCAAAGCTGCTTGAACCGCTGAGCAAATAACGGCATGAGCCATCGGAGCCTTGGCTTTCTAAGCAAAGCAGAGCGCCTTGGCCAGCTTCGGCATCGGTGCCTTCCTTTATGCCAAGCATATTCTTTTGCGCAAAATACATATTGGTGGTCATGCGAACATTGCTCTGATTTTGATTTCTTTCGCAGAAGAACATGTCGAAGTTGTATTTATTGCCTTCGACCAATGCTTCGGGAACGCTGATGGTATCAAGCTTTATATAGCCCGGCACTGCAGAATGGACGCCGCCTAAATCAAGAGCCAGGCGGTTGTTTATAAATACCCAAACATCGTCGTCGCCGCTGAAGAAAAACTCCTGGCCTTTCTCATAGGTGAATTCGCCATGGCTCTCGAAGCAGAAGAAGAAGTTCTTGTCTCCGACGTTCGAGGGATTGTAGGCAGTGCTGTAAATATTGGTGACATTTCCGTTGAGCGGCGTAGTGCAGCCTGCGCTTTGCATAAGAGCGTTGATGTTGGCGGCGGTAGCATTGCTTAAGTCTGCGGTGCCAGTGCCAGTGCCGCCCCAGCCTCTGTCGTAGCACCAGGCATTGATATTGGTGTTGAGCGCCTGCCAGCCTTGGGCCGCGTACTGGTCATCGCACGCAGCGCATGCGCTATAGTCTCCCTCGCCTTGCGTTTGCAATTCGTTCGGGAAAAAGCCGCCCAAATAGCCTCCGCGGCCTTGGCTCACGGAACATCTGCCTCTTAAATCTATGGAGCCGTCGGCGCAGAGCTGGTTGCTGTTGAATTCCCACAAGCCGGCAGTGTTGCGCTGGAACGGCATCTCGTAGCAGCGGACAACATTCTGGGAAGAGTCTGGGCTGAAAGCTCTTTTGAAATTCGATTCTGTCCAGCCGGCTATGCAGTTGTTTGGAACATTGGAGGTGGTATAAGTTGGGCAAGCTTGTGTACCACTATTGCCAGTTAGAAAAGATTCGTTATTGCGAGAGCAGGCATTGGTTGCAGCAGCTGAGTTGAACACAAGTTTTCTGTTTTCATCCAATGTGGGTATAACAACGCCTCTTTGAAAGCCTGTATTGGCATTGCTCCAGCCTGCTGTATTGTTGTTCGGGTTGAAAGAGCAGTTCACTTTTTTGTCCGTGTCGTAAATTATGGCTCCGAAGTTGTATGAGCAAACGCCGGTTTCGTTTGGGTAGGTTGCATTCCATATCTCCTTGTTTCTGTTCTGGCCTCTTGAAGGCAAAAAGTACAGGTTGCGGGAGCTTCCCGCTGTGCTGCCATGATCTCTGAACTGCTCGTAAATATTGAACGGGGTTGGCATGCCCATCTTCCAGTCCATGGGGTCTTCGTCCAAACCGAGAAGACCTATCATGTCGTCCCCATCCTCATTTAGGTAAATTACGGCAATGTCGCTGTTCGGGGGCGTGGTGCCGTTAGGCCAGGTATATTTATACCAGCCGCAAGTAGTATCAATGCTAAGCCGCACTTTTTTCAACCCATCATCTTCAAGATAAACTAGATAAGACTTGCCGAGAGTCCATTCAGGGTCGCTTGGGGGCAAAAAATAGAAGTTGTAGGATTGCGCTACAGCATTTGCACTAAACAAAGCCACCGCTAAAATGGCAAAAGCGAGTTTTTTGGGGGAATTTATGCTCATAATACTCCTATGCAGACTAGTCTGCATAATATAAAATATAGAAAAATTTAACAATTGCTTAACATTTATAAATATATATATGTTCTTCTACAACTTTTTTGCCCAAAATAATGTTTGGCAAGGTCAAAAACTTCGTTTTTAAGAACAATTTCCCCATTATATAGGTAAAAGGATCCACAACTGCAACCGCTGTGGTAGGCACCCCAGCCATAAAAGTTTCGAAAACAGCGGTACCTGGCATGCAGAAAGCTTCCTTTGCGCCTTCAAAGGAAGCTCCATGCTCCCTCAGAACAACTGGAAACCGTCCTTTGAGCTCTTTGCTCAAAAAATCGAAAAGTTCCTGGCGAGAAGCTACAAAAACAGCATTTTCAACATCCTCTGCAATGCTTATGTATTTTTTTAAATTGCGCTTCACCTGAGGGAGCCTGCTCCCGGGCAAAAACAATACATTGTCTTTGAACTCGTCGCAAATCTTTGCATTGCTCAAATATGGATGCTCGATTAAAGAGACCTTCGCCCCAAAACTCTCGTAAATTTCTTTTTCAAAATTAAAAAACACCCCGACATGTACGTCCTTGAAATGCTTGCCTCTGTTTTTTCTCCATGCCCAGATTTGCGGCGGTGCAATGTAAAACACGGGTTTATTCATTTTTTTTGCGAGCTTCATTAAAGGCAAATTCATTCCGGGATAATCGATGCAAATAAGAGCAGCGCAATCTTTAAGTTTTTTTTGCAGAGTTCTCTTTATGAAAAAAAGCTTGGGCAGTTTTTTCAAAACATCAAAGAAGCCGCTCACCGCCATGTCTTCAAAGTTAGCTACAATTTTCAAACCGGCGCGCTGCATATTTGCGCCTCCAGTTCCCACAGCATTAAAGCCTCGTTCCGCAATTGTTTTAACAATATCTTTGCCAATAGCATCGCCGGAATCTTCACCTGCTACTATCAGGATAAAATTATCGTTTTGCCCATTCATTGATAAGCAATCCTGCTATGGTACTGGAGTGTTGATTTCTCATTGTGCCATGAACTTGCATAACTACTATTACCACTCCTTTTTCAGGTTCGTTTTTTGATTGGGCAAAACCTGCAAACCAGTCGTAGCGTCCGGCTGGGGAGTTTCCATCCAAGGATCCTGTTTTGCCGCCTATGTCAAAGGCGTCTCTGTTGCGGCTGTGTACGCTTTTGCGCATATAAGTTTTTGCGGTTCCATCCGATACGGTTCTTAGAAACAAGGTTCGCATTTCATCGTATGTTTGTTTTTTAAAATCTTCCGGAGCCTGAACGAATACCAGGCTTCTTATCGCATTTGCTATTTGCAACGGCGAAAGAGTGTTTCTCTGCGTAAAGCCGCTGGCGCTTTCCGCCAAATAATAGGCAGAGTCCGGGTAATTGAAGTTTTTAAATCCGAGCTTCTCGGCTGCATTTTGCAACTCGCTTTTGCCAAGATTTATGCCGATTATTCCCATTGCTGGATTGTTGCTCTTTGCAAAGGCATCTTCCAGAGTTATGGTGCTCCCTTTGTAGTCTTCTTCCTTTGGGAAAATTTGCCTTTTGTAAAGCGTTGAGTTTCTGCCAATTTTCGGAACTTCGCTCTTTGAATTGCTGTCGTTTTCAAGAGCTGCTGTAGCAGTAACTATCTTAGCAAGACTGGCTGCGGGAAAAGAATCTCGCTGCAAAAAAGTCGGCTCTTCCGAATGTTGATCGTCATTGCGCTGCCCCCATGCCAGAATATCTCCGCTTTCCGCATCCATAAGCAGAATAAAAGCATGGGGCGGCTTGTAGCGGTTTAAATATATGTTTACCGATTTCATCAAAACGCTGTCTTGAATATATGTGGGAATATATGCCGGGATAGTCAAGGTTTCCAAGTCCGAAATTTCCAGCAATGCAAAATCATAATCCTTATTTTCTGGACGAGCGAGAATTGCCGTGATGCACATGGCAATCACGATTAAAGCGGCGAAAAATAGGCCTCCATGCCCAATGTTAGATAGTTTATTTGAAGTCATAAAGCGTGTTGTAATCGTTTCGCAAAATTTCATCGTCAACTACCTGAGGCGGCGGTGGCGGCTCGTTTTTCTTTTGCTCCATTTCTTGCCAAAAAATTTCACTATTCTGTTTTGTATATATTTCTGTCTGTTCAAGTCTGTTGCGCAAACGGACTAACTCATTGATGTCCATGGAAATTCTTCCTCGCAATTTTTCCTGCGCAGCTCTGCCCCAGACAGTTCTTGGATGTTTGTCAGCTATGTTTTTCCATAAGGCTCGCGCGCTGTCTTGGTTGCCTATCTCTTCTGCATAAATGCCGGCTTTTACATATTGAGCTTGCAAAGCGGCTTGAGTTCCTGAAAACTCTGTGATAACGCTGTCATAAAGAGCAATGGTGTTTTGATATGCAACTTCAACATCTTCCATGTTTTCCACGGGAATTTTTTGCGCATTCAGCCAAGTTTCCTCGGCTTTCAAAAAAGCGTCAATCGCCAAATCTTCTTTTGTTTTCAAATCAACTTGCAAACCCATGTTTGCCTGAGCCTGTTTTGCATAATCTGTTTGAGAAAAATTCTCAATTACCTTTCTATAAAGAGGATATGCGTTTGAAGTATCTCGCTTGAATTCGTCATAGATAAAAGCTCTTGTGTATGCGACTCTGACTTTTAAAACAGGATCTTCAAGCGTTGAGTCCATTTTGGCGAGCAGAGCGAGCGCGCTGTCCGTTTCGGAAAGCTTAAACAAAAAAAGTTCGGCAATCTGGAATTCCTGCGGAAAGAATGGCTTTTTTTCTTTTTCCAGCGATTGCACAGTGTCTTTTAAAGCCAGCAATTTTGAAAGAGCGACTTTGCGGTTGTAGCTCTCCCTGCCCCATGAACTGTTTTGCCTGCTTTGATAGCTTGAATCGTAGAGCAGAATGGCAGTTGGATATTCTCGGCCTTTTTGCCTGAAATCGCCAATGCCAAAAAATGCTCTCGCTGCATTTTCGCTTCTCGGATGGCTGTAAGCTACATCTCTTAAAATTTTAATTCCGCGCAAGTCATTTATGCTGATTAAAATTTCGCCTTGCCTTATCAGGCTTAAAAATCTTTTGTCTTTGAATACGGCGGAATCTGCAAGACCTTTGTATTCGTTTGCCGCTGTCAATTCATTTCCACTGCCAATTTCCAGCAAGCATTCCGCAGCGGTGCTTTGCGCTTTGTATCTCTCCGCTACAGGCAAAATGAGAAGTTCTTTGTGCGAGTAGTGTTCTCTGGCTTTTTCAAAATTCTTTTGCTCGTAATGCAAGCCAGCAAGTCTCATTCTCGCTTTTGCCCTTGTCCATGGAGTTCCGAAATTCGTGGCAAGCACCGCTTCCAGAGATGCTATTGCATCGGCTGGCAAGCCTTCTTTTTCTTGCAGAATGGACAGAAGTTCCAAAGCTGGCAAATAAAATGGATGCTTTTCCCCAGTCTCCACTATGCGCTCTGCGGAAAATCTTGCCAGAGCGAATTCCTTGATTTTGTATAGGCAAAAAGCTCGTTGATATTCGGCTTTGGGCATGGAGTCGTATTGCGGAAAATATCTTTCGAGTTCATCGTATTTTTCAACTGCTTTTGTCCATTCGTTTTTGTGGCGAAAAGATTCTGCCATCATATATACGGCTTTGGGGACTTGATTTTCGTTTTTTGGAAATCTCTCCACTATGCGCGAGCCTTTCTCTATAACTCTGTCGTAAAGTTTTCTTTCATCTCCTGAGCCTAAAATAGAATCGCTTGGAAGCGAATCAAGCCTGGCTTCTCTCATGTCGGTTGCCTGTTCATAAGCGTTTTCCATATTCCAAGCATGGTTAAAATATGCACAGCAGGTACAGCCTTGCAGTCCAAAAAAGAAAATTGATACTATTATGCTTAGTATAGTTCTAATTGAGAATTGAGAATTGAGAATTGAATTATTCTCCATTCTCCATTCTCCATTCTCAATTTTAATCGTTCTTTCTTTCAATATTTGCTCCTAAAGCTGTTAGCTTGCCTTCAAAATTTTCGTAGCCTCTGTCTAAATGGTAAATGCGGTTTATTTCTGTTTGCCCTTTTGCTACCAGACCTGCCAAAACAAGAGCTGCGCTTGCTCGCAAATCGCTTGCCATAACGGGCGCTCCGGTTAACTCGCCGCCTCCGTTTATCAAAGCGGTATCTTCTTTTAGGGAAATATCTGCGCCAAGCCTTTCGAGTTCGGAAACATGTTTGAATCTGTCATTGTAAATTGTATCGCGCACGGAAGATGCGCCTTTTACGGTTGCAAGCACCGCCATGAGTTGAGCCTGCATATCAGTTGGGAATCCTGGATAGGGCAAAGTTGTGATATGCGCAGGTTGCAAATTATGCGCTGCGAGTTCAACCCAGTTATCGCCTGAGGCAATTTCGCATCCCATGTTTTTGAAAACATCCAAAAGCGGGCTTTGATGTTCGGGAACCATGTCCGTTACTTTTATTTTCCCTCGTGTTATAGCCGCTGCCGCTAAAAAGGTGCCGGCTTCTATTCTGTCTGCTATTGTTGGAGCGTTGCCCGGATTTAATTTTTCAACGCCTTTTACTATAAGGGTTCTTGTGCCAATGCCGTTTATGTCTGCGCCCATTCCAATCAAGTAGTCTGCGAGAGCGGTGATTTCCGGTTCTATGGATGAGTTTTGCAAAATGGAGGTTCCTTCTGCGAGGGTTGCTGCCATAAGGATATTTGCGGTTGCGCCAACGGAGCTTATGGGAAAGGAGAATGTGTTTCCTTTGAGCTTTCCATCGCAGAGCGCTTCAACGTATCCGTGCGTGATATTTATTTTTGCCCCCAGAGCTTCAAGCCCTTTCAAGTGCAAATCAACAGGGCGAGGCCCCCAAGCGCAGCCGCCTGGCAAAGAGACTCTGCATTTTCCGAATTTGGCAACCAGAGGTCCGAGCACATAAAAGCTGGCTCTCATGGTTTTCACAAGTTCGTAGGGAGCTTCAAGATAGTTTATATTGCTAGCGTCAATGCTCAATTCATTATTTTCTTGTTTTATGCGGCAACCGGTTACCCTGAGAACGTCTGCCATTGTTCTTGTGTCTTTTAAAAGCGGAACATTGCTGATTTTGGAGGTTCCATCTGAGAGCATGGCAGCAGCCATAACGGGCAGCACGGCGTTTTTTGCCCCGGAAATTTTCACCGAGCCGCTAAGCGGGCCGTTTGGAGATACAAGAAAGGAATCCATTGGCAGGAATATAGTAAATTTCGCTCTATACACTTGACAACAATAATAAAAATAGCTATATTTAATATTGAATTCTTTATAGGAGAAAAAAATATGAAAAGAAAACTCTTTTCTGCTGCCATCATTGCCACATCGCTTCTGTTCGCTGTAGGCTTCTTCGCTTGTTCCGATGATAAAGAAAGCGATAAAGGAGTCTCGTGCAAAAAATTCGAGGAAATAGTAGGTCAATGCTATGATCAATACGAAAGCCAGTACGATGCTTGCGAGTTGCTTCCGCAATCATTGGCAGATGTTTGCGAAGATTCTGTTGATCAGTTGATGGATACTTGCATTATGCCACAGGTTTGCAAAGACATGAGCGATTCTGAGTGCGAAGAGCATTATGATTCCAAGTGCGAATTTTAATTTGGGCTAATTAATTTTCTATATTTTCTCTTCACATAACAAGAGGATTATATGAAACGCTCACATAACTGCGGCGAGTTGCGTAAAAGCGACGTTGGAAAAAAAGCTACCCTTTGCGGCTGGGTTGACCGGCGCCGCGATTTGGGTGGCGTTATATTTGTCGATTTGCGCGATAAATATGGCAAAACTCAGGTTGTTTTTGACCCTACTCGCAACGCAGATGTTCACAAAATCGCAGA
>WQSA01000056.1 GCA_009788135.1 Candidatus Fibrimonadales bacterium | reverse complement strand
GAAATTTCCGATGCTGTTGAGAAAGTTGTTGGTCGCTATAATGCGGTAATTCACAGGATAAGCGGTGTGTATAGTTCTGAAATAGGTAGCAATGCGGAATTCAAGGAAGTTCAGGCGATGACTGATACTTTTGAGAAGAAGAAAGGTCGCCGCCCACGCATAATGGTGGCGAAAATGGGCCAGGATGGGCACGACAGGGGAGCCAAGGTGGTTTCCACTGGTTATGCCGATATGGGCTTTACGGTTGACATAGGGCCTTTGTTCCAGACTCCGGAAGAGGCCGCTCGCATGGCGGTTGAAAACGATGATGATGTTCTGGGCGTGAGCTCTCTCGCCGCTGGTCATAAGACTCTTGTGCCGCAGGTGATTGCGGAGCTTAAGAAGCTGGGCCGCGAAGACATTATGGTTGTAGCCGGCGGCGTGATTCCCGCTCAGGATTACGATTATCTTTACAAGGCTGGCGTTGCTGGTGTATTTGGCCCTGGAACTCCGATTGCCACGGCAGGCAAGAAGATGATGGAATTGCTGCTCAGCGAGTAAGGAGACTTGGATGCAAAAGTTTATCATTTTCAATGATACGGCTGGCAGATGTCAGTTTATAAATTGCCTTCATCTCATCAGGTTTGAGGTGAAGGAAAGCACAAATATTTCAGGTGTGTGCGTGAAATTCTTTTTGTCTCAAGACAAGGATATTGAATGGAACAAGGCTTGCGATAGCGTGAAAGAAAAGATAAAGGAGATGCAGAACAGACTCCTGAGTTTCGTTAAAAGCGACGAACGGGTTTGCGGGCTGGAATAATCAAATCGGAATTCCAACCGATAAATTTTCGCAGCCTTTTTCTGTGATTAGCAAATCGTCTTCCAAGCGAATGCCTATTTCTTCGCTGTAGAAAATTCCCTTTATCTCAATCTCAAAATGTCCATAAATTCCAGGTTCGTTTGAAATAAGCATCCCGGGCTTCAAAGGTTTTGTCAAATAATCTCTGTTCTGAGCGCCCTCATGCACAATATCGCCGATTAAATGGCTTATGCCGTGCGGTTTTATTTTGTAACAGCGCTTCATTTTTCCGCCTGCATCGGTAAAACGCTCCTTCAAAATCTTCTCCAAAAAAAGCCAAGCCTCTCTGCCGAGATTCTTTAAAGTTAAACCCGCTCTAACATTTTTTTCATGAAATTTTTGCGTGTCCAAAACAATATCGTAAAGCAGTTTCTGCAAAGGATTGAATTTTCCGCTTGCAGGAATTGTGCGAGAAATATCGCAACAAACAGAATTGCAACGGCAGCCAAAATCCAAAAGAATCAAGTTTCCCTTTTCAATGGGGCTGTCTTTTTTGGTATAATGAAGAGTGCATGCGTTTTTGCCCGCAGCAACAATGCTGGGGAACGCAAGCCCGGTGCTAGTTTGCCTAAGCATAAAACATTCAAGATCGGCAGACAGAACTCGCTCGTTTTTGTAGCTGGAAATGCGTGGCAAAATCTTTAAAAAAGCTTCTTTTGCAAATTCCTGCGCTCCTCTGGCCAACGCAATTCTCTCAGGCTCCAAAACAACCCTCTGCTCAAGGTGAATCTTTGAAACATCCTTGACATTTAACTTATAGCTTTGCAGCTTGCGGCGTATAGCTTCGTTTGAAAAAACATATTTTTTTCTCAGTTTGGCAATTCGGTTCCTAAGCCATGAATTAAATGTTTTTATAGAAAAAATTTCCTCAAAACCTGTGATTTCTTTTATATTTGGCTCTGGCAACCCAAGTTGTATCCCATTCCAGAATTCTTTTTTTGCATTTCTTTCGGGCAAAAATAAAATTTCTCTCTTTTCCAAAGGGTCTAAAGCCAAAATAGCCCCATCCTGGTTTATGCCTGTCAAATATAAAAATTCCGGGTTGCCAGAGGCATAGATGCATAAAGAATTCAGATTTTTTAAGTGTTCCTGTCTGCGTTTGGCATAAAACAACGGAGCTTTGCCCTCCAAACCTTCGGAAAAAAACACTTGTGAATAGGTTTTAAACAAATCTTCCATAGCGAGAAAGTAGAAAACTCGTTTTTCTATATTACATCAAAATGAGTAAATTCCCTTTTCTCTTGCTAATGTTTGTGTTTGCTTGCACAGCTAGTGCAGATGGCATAGTGTCTTTTAGCACTATCTTTCTGGATTCTACGGGAAAAATCTCTTTCACATATCCAACGGCTTTGCCCAATCCAAAAGTTTTGCCGGAATTGCATAAAAATTTTATCAAGCAAAAATTTGGTGAAAAATTTATTGGACAAGAACCTGCCGCAGCCCTAAGCCTCTATAAAAACCAAAATGAGAGATTGGATCGTTTGTTTGACGCGGTATCTTTTCCCATGCCGGGAATTGTACAGTATGTGTCGTCTTATTATATTATACCTAGTGGATCTACGCAGGGGGCGCAAGGTTCGAGCGTAGGAATTTATACGATTGCAGACGGCAAAAAAATAGATATTTCAAGCATATTCAACAGAAATTGGGAAAAAGATATTGTCAAACTTATAATCAAAGAATTTTTGCTTTCGCAGAATTTGCACTCGCTTGCAAATTACGCTCACACTCAAAAGGAGAGCGATTTTATTCCTGAGGATGTTAAAATTAGCGAATATGGAGGTTTAGACTTTATTTATCCTGCAAATAAAATAGCTCCTTATGGTGCAGGCGAACAAACAATATTTTTGTCTTGGAATACATTAAAATTATATTTGAATAAAAGATCTGCTATTTACAAGAGGTTGCAATTCTAACAAATATGCAGGAAAAAGTTCAAAAATTTTTAGAGCGATACGAGGAGCTTGAACAGGAGCTTTCACGGCCGGAGATTGCCGCAGATCCGGAAAAATTTACCAAGTTGCACAAAAGCTTTAAGGCTTTGGAAAAAACTTATGCCGCAGGTTCCGAATATATGCGGCTTTGCTTTGATTTGAAGGAATGGAAAGACGCTCTTGCAGGGAACGATGCCGAGCTTGCCCAGGCGGCCAAAACTGAAATCGGGCCTTTGGAAAAACAGATAGAATCAATGGAAAGCTCACTGCAAATTCTGATGGTTCCGCCTGATCCTTTTGACAATCGCAATGCTATTTTGGAAATAAGAGCCGGGACAGGCGGCGATGAATCTTCGCTTTTCGCGGGCGATTTGTTCAGAATGTATAGAGCTTATTTGGAAAACAAAGGCTTTAAGGTTGAGGTTACAGATGTAAGCGAAGGAACGGTTGGAGGCTTTAAGGAAATTTGCCTTTTTGTTCGCGGAGCTGATGCCTATGGGGTTTTGAAGTATGAAAGCGGCGCGCACAGAGTTCAGCGAGTTCCAGAAACGGAGTCTCAGGGACGAGTGCATACATCAGCGGCAACGGTTGCGATTATGCCGGAAGCCGAAGAAATTGATGTTGAAATTCGCAACGAAGATTTGAAAGTGGATGTATATAGAGCGAGCGGAGCCGGCGGCCAGTATATCAATAAAACAGACTCAGCGGTTCGCATAACTCATGTTCCGAGCGGCGTTGTGGTAGCTTGCCAAACCGAGCGCAGCCAAATTCAAAACCGCTCAAAGGCCATGGAGCTTTTGCGCTCTCGCTTGTTTGACCATGCTATATCGGAAAAGCAGAAAAAAGAAGCTGCGGAAAGAAAAAGCCTTGTTGGTACTGGAGACCGCAGCGATAAAATTCGCACTTACAACTTTCCTCAGAACAGAGTGACGGATCATCGCATAAATTTAACCCTTTACAATTTGGAAAAAATAATCCAGGGCGATCTGCAGGAGATTATAGATGCTTTGCATTTAGCTGATGCGCAGAACAAACTGGGGAATTCATGAGTCCCGAAGAAATATCCCGCTACAGCCGCCAACTGTTGCTGCCGGAGATAGGAGTTGAGGGGCAGGAAAAATTGAAAAACGCAAGCGTGCTGATTGCCGGAGCTGGCGGGTTAGGCTCTCCTGTTGCAATGTATTTGGCAGCGGCCGGCGTGGGGACCATAGGCATAGCAGATTTTGACCAGGTTGATTTGTCTAACCTGCAAAGGCAAGTCGCTTATAAAACCGGCGATATAGGCGGGCAAAAAGCGGAGATTGCGAGCAAGCTTTTAAAAGAAATGAATCCGCTTGTAAATGTGATAACCCATGCCAATGCGCTAACTGCAGAAAACGCTTTGGATATGCTTAAAGACTATCAAATAGCAGCAGATTGTTCCGATAATTTTCAAACTCGCTATCTGATCAACGATGCTTGCGTTCTTTTGGGGAAACCTTATGTTTACGGCTCGGTATCTGAATTAAAGGGGCAGGCAAGTTTTTTTTATGCGAAAGAAGGGCCTTGCTATCGCTGCCTGTATCCAGAGCCTCCTCCGCCGGCTTTAAAACCAAGCTGCCTTACCAGCGGAGTGCTAGGAGTTTTGCCTGGGGTTATCGGTTGCATTATGGCAAACGAGGTTCTGAAATTTGCAATAAAGGGTAGTGCAATTATGGGTCGCTTGCTCTTGTTCAACGCATGGGAAACCCATTTTAGTGAAATAGAAATCAAAAAAGACGAAAATTGCCAGATTTGCGGAAAGAATCCGAGCATCAAGGCTTTAATCAATTGTTATAAAGACATAGAAGGCGCTTGCAATTCTATAGCAAGCCGTTTTTCTTAAGGGCTGAATCTAGCATATTTATGCAATCCTCATAAGCTTTAGCTTCCCATTGAAGTTCCAAATCTTGTGCGTTGCTGAGCTTAAAGCTCAATTGCTCCCTGAGATCTTTAATATCCGTTTCTAGCATGTGGGTCTCCTTGGTTTAATATAGAAAAATAAATTCACTTGATTTCTATATTATACCCCATGAAAAAATTTTCATTGCTATTATTAATTATTATTTTAGCAAATTCTGCATTTGCGCAGAATTCGGGTTCCGCTCCAAAGCTTGAATCCAAAGAACCTTCTTTTGTTGGATTTACAGGCAGTTTTATCAGATTTGGGCCTGTTTCCGGAAAAGAGCGCCCATTTGTAATGGCAGTTGAATATAAACCGTGGTTTTTTGAGGTTAGCGGAACTGCAAACGCAGGCTCTGCGACATCGGAGCTGGACGATGACGCAATTATGGTTGTAGCTTACTACAATGCAAAAGGAAAAACTACATCAGGCGTAGATTATCAATCCGGTTATTTTGACTTTATGATATATTTTGACGATGAACCTGTCAAAATTTCAAATTTGAAATTCAAATTGATTGGCCAGGCAGCATCTGCTTCTGCTGGCTCTGCTACCCTTGCGCAAGCTCAGACATGGAATTTTGAGAAGGGCAAAGTATTCAAAATGCCAAAATACGAGAGTCCCATAATCAAAGCGCAAGCTGGCGCGCTGGATAAAGCCGAGCTTGAAAGAGAATTGGCGGTTGCAAAAAAGAAAACCGCAGATTCCATAGCCAGGGAGGAAAAAAGGGTAAAGGATTCCATAGCTAGAGAGATGAAGCGAGCTGCCGATGAGAGGCAGCGAGTTGCGGACTCCATTGCCAGAGAAAAACAGCGGGTTGCAGACTCCATAGCCAGAGAGAAGAAACGCGTTGCAGATTCAATAGTCAGAGAGAAGCAGCGCGTTGCAGACTCCATTGCCAGAGAAGAGAAAAAACGGCAAGATGCCATAGCCAAAGAAAAGAAACGAGTTGCTGATTCCGTTGCCGCATATAGGCAGTATGTAAAAGATTCATTAGAGCAAGAACGAATTGAGGCAGAAGAGAGAAGAAAAGAGGAAATTGCTAGAAAGAGAGCGGAAGCTGCGGCAAAGAAGAAAGAGGAAGAAGCGAGAAAGAAAGAGGAAGAGGCTGCGGAAAAGCAAAGAAAGAAAGACGAAGAAGCAGCGGCAAAGCAAAAGAAGAAGGATGATGAAATTGCGGCCAAACAAAAGAAAAAAGATGAAGAAGCGAGAAAGAAAGAGGCAGAGGCAGAGGCAAAGCAAAGGAAGAAGGATGATGAAATTGCGGCCAAACAAAGGAAGAAAGACGAAGAAGTTGAAGCCAAACAAAAGAAAAAAGATGAAGAGGCCAGAAAGAAAGATGCTGAAGCTGAGGCAAAGCAAAATAAGAAAAAGAAGCCGGCCGTAGAAGAAGAAGAACCGCCTCCGCCAGAGAGAAAGAAGAGAGTGAGAAAGAAAAAGCCTGCTGTAGAAAAGGAAGAGGAAGAACCGCCTCCTCCGCCTAAAAAGCAGAGCGTTAGGAAAAAGCCTGTAGAAGAAGAGCCTCCTCCGCCTCCGCCTAAAAAGAAGAGAAGGCCAGTAGTGGAAGAGGAAGAAGATGATTGGTGGAATAACTAGTTAAAGAACAGATTCTTTGCTGCGGCAAACATATCGTCTTTTTCGTCGGGGTCTCTGCACTCAGCGTAAATGCGAACTTTCGGTTCGGTTCCGCTGGGGCGCACAAGCATCCAGGAATCATCGTCAAAGATTATTTTAACGCCATCAACGGTTAGCAATTCGCGCACAACCTTTTTCTTTTTGCCTATGGCAATTTTTGAGCCAGGCTTTGCAGCTTTTGCTATTTCTGCAACTTTTGCCAAAAGAGGTTCGCCAACCAGGGATTTATCCACTTCAAAACCTGAACGCTCCGGGTAAAGACGGCCATATTCAGCGTATAAAAGGTCAAGATATTCACCAAGGTTTTTGCCGGTCACAGCCATGATTTCCAGAGCCATCAAAAGCCCGAACATGGCATCTTTTTCCAGCGTATTGTTCAAACCGGTTATGCCATCGGATTCCTCAAAGGCTATGAGCGCTTGGGTTTTAGCTTTTCTTTTCAACCAAGGGCGAAAATTTTTGAAGCCAACTGGAGTTTCCATAACTTCAATTCCGAGTTTTGCGGCTATTATGTTTGCAAAATTCGATGTGGCTACGGATTTTGCCAAAACGCCTTTTTCTTTGCGCCAGGTAACCATATAGTGAAAGGCTATTGCGCCAAAGCTGTTCATGTCTATTTCGCGCGTGCCATCGTAAAAGCGAATGCGGTCTCCGTCTGGGTCAAAAATCGCTCCGAGCTTGAAATGGCTTTTGCTAGCATCTAAAATATGTTTTATTCCAGCGAGATTTTTTGAAGAAGGTTCCGGAGCAATGCCGCCGAATAAAGGATCTGTTTCGGTTCTAAGGCTTGTAAGGCATTGAGGGTTGTTCAGCATTGCAGCAGGGCGGCCTCTTGTTGAGCCGTGAACATGATCGCAAACCAAGTCTGTGCTCTCTTTTGAAAGCAAAGATTTGATTCTGACATATTTTATTGTTCCTTGTTTTTCGGAGAAGCTTTTGTAAATTTTAACTGGGTCTATTATCTTCCAATTTATGTTACCAAGATTTTCCCATGTATGAGAACTCATTAAAGCGTTTGAATTGGCAGTGATTTTATCGGTGATTTCAGGACCTGCAGGACCTCCGTCTGCGGGGTTGAATTTTATGCCGTTGTAGTTGCTCGGGTTGTGAGACGGCGTTATGTTCACGGAGCAAGCCGCTCCCAGAGACTCTATTGCCGCGCTGAATTCCGGGGTTGGCATTTCTCCGCCATAATAAACCTTGATGCCGGCTTTTATAAACTGATCTGCAACAACTTCGCAAAACTCTTTGCCAAGCAAGCGGTTATCGTGGCCAACCACCAAACCTCTTGATTGCAGTTCTTCAAAGGAGTCAACACCCAAAGCTTTAAAAGTTGCAGAGTCTGCCTCTTTGTAAACCTGCAAAATTGCTTTTGCAACAACTTGGATATTTTTGAGCGTGAATTCCGTGCCGATTTCGCCTCGCCATCCGCTTGTTCCAAAACTGACTTTGGCTGGCTTGGCTGAAGTTATCGCTACTTGTTTCACTTGTTCAACAAGCTTTTTGTCGCGGGTTGGGTTAAAGTCGGAAGATTGGATTTGTTTCCAAATCTTAGGGATGTTTGTAGTAGGCATGGGAGTAATGTAGAAATTTCTACCTTTAAGCGATATGCATTTTGGTTTGACAGATTCCCAAGCCGCTGAATCCAAGCAGAAATTCGGAGATAACCGCTTAACGGAAATTGAGCGAGAGAGCTTTTTTGACAAATTAAAGCAGAATTTCTGCGATCCGCTGATAAAAATCTTGCTGGTGGCGCTGGCAATAAATGTATTATTGGTAGTAGGGAATTATGCCGGATTTATAGAGGGCGAAGATATTGCCTGGTATGAGCCTGTGGGTATAGCAATAGCGATTTTGCTCGCAACGCTTGTTTCAACTTTTTCCGAGCACAGAAACGAAAATTCATTTCAAAAATTAAAAGAAGAAGCTTCCAGAATAAAGGTAAAAGCTTATCGCAACGCTTATATAATAGAGTTGTCCATAGACGATCTGGTTCAAGGCGATGCGGTTTTGCTCCAGCCTGGGGACAAGATTCCTGCTGATGGAATAATAATAGATGGCAATATAAAGGTTGACCAGTCCGTGCTGAACGGAGAATCGAAAGAAGCTACGAAAATAGCCATTCCGGCAGGCTATCAGGATGATAATGCTCCGATGGATTTTCTGCATGCGCACAAGGTTTTCAGAGGTGCGGTTGTTTGCAACGGCAATGCGGTTATGCAGGTAACCGTTGTAGGAGATAAATCTGTTTACGGGCAAATTGCAAGCGAGCTTCAGGCTGGGGATGACCGCGAAAGTCCGCTGAAAGTCAAGCTCACCGAGCTAGCAAAAAAGATAAGCAAATTCGGATATATAGGCGGCACTTCAATAGCAATTGCGCTTTTGTTCAAGCATATAGTTATGGACAATAATTATGACCTTGCGAAAATTGCAGAGTATTGCTCGCATTGGGGAAATTTGCTGAACGATATTGTTCACGCCATTATGCTTGCCGTGATAATAATAGTTGTTGCCGTTCCTGAAGGTTTGCCGCTTATGATTGCCATAGTGAGCGCTTTGAATATGGGCAAAATGCTCAGGGACAATGTGCTTGTTCGCAAGATAGCAGGCATAGAAACTGCAGGCAGTTTGAACTTTTTGTTCAGCGACAAGACTGGCACAATTACAAAAGGCAAGCTGGAAGTTGTGGCGTTTATAGACGGTTCTTTAAAAGAATACAAAAGCTATGATGAAGTGCAAGGCGGTTTGAAAAAGTATCTTTCTCTTTCAATTCATCAGAATACGGATTCTGTTATTTCAGGTAAAAAAATTGTGGGAGGAAACGCAACGGAACGCGCAATTCTCGCATTTTCTGGCGAAGAAACGGAGAGCGTTGGTATTATCGGAAAAATTCCTTTTAACAGTACGAACAAATATTCTGCAACTTCAATAGAAGGCATGACTTTGATTAAAGGGGCTCCGGAAAAAATTTTAGCAAAATGCAAATATTATTACGATGAAAATGGGAAGAAATGCGAATACAGCGGCCATGCAGAGCTAAATAAAAATATAGACGCTCTTGCGGAGCGAGCGATTAGAGTTGTAGCTTTGGCGGTTTCTCTGGCTCAGATAAAAGACGAAGCTTTGCCGGAAGACGATTGGATTTTGGTAGGCGTTGTGGGCATAAGGGACGAGGTTCGCCCTGAGTCTGTCACTTCCATAAAAGATGTTTTGGGCGCAGGCGTGAATGTGGTTATGATAACCGGAGACCGCAAAGAGACTGCGGTTGCTATTGCAAAAGACGCTGGTTTAATGAAAAGCGATACCGATGTAGTTTTGACCTCAGACGAATTTGCGGCTTGCAGCGATGATGAAATCAAGGCGAAAATCAAGAATATAAAGGTTGTTGCGCGTGCTTTGCCGGCAGACAAAAGCCGTTTGGTTCGCATAATCCAGGATTTGAACTATGTTGTTGGCATGACAGGCGATGGGGTTAACGATTCTCCAGCGCTTAAAAAAGCAGATGTAGGTTTTGCGATGGGCGGCGGAACGGAGGTGGCAAAAGAGGCTGGCGACATAGTGATTTTGGATGATAATTTCAATTCTATATCCAAGGCTATTTTGTATGGCAGAACTATTTTCAACAATATAAGAAAGTTTATAATTTTCCAGTTGACCATAAATGTTTCTGCGGTTTTAATCAATTTTGCCGCTCCTCTTTTAGGTTTGGAGCCTCCGCTTACAATAATTCAGATATTGTGGATAAATTTGATTATGGACACTTTAGCTGCGCTTGCGTTTGGCGGAGAGGCTGCTCTTGCTCGCTATATGAATGAGACTCCCAAGCGGAGAGACGAGCCTATTGTGAGCGGTGATATGTGGAAGGGCATATTTACAGGCTCTGCGTGGATATTTATTTTGAGTTTGGTAAGTTTGTTTTACATGTCTTTTGATTCAACGGCATATTTTACATTTTTCGTAATGATAGCCATGTTCAACGCTTTTAACGCTCGCACCGATCGCATAAATATTTTTGACAACATAAGCGGCAACAAGAACTTTTTGCTGGTTTTCGGGCTTATATTGCTGGTTCAAATCGGCTTGGTTTATTTGGGCGGCGATGTATTCAAATGCCATGGGCTAAGTTTGGAGCAGTGGGGCATAGTGCTTTTGTTAGCTGTGTCCATAATTCCGATTGGCATGATTAGGAAAGCGGTTTTTAGGTAGGGAATAGTTTTAACGCAATCTGTTGATTTGTCTCAAAGGAAGTTTGGTTATGCGAGCCGTAACAGCAGGGTCAAAACCTTCTGCAAGCATTGCATTGGCGATTTCCTGGCTACGTTGCCTTCTAACTTGTTTTGTAGCGGCAATAACAGCNTCTTCCACAGCGCATTCAATGGCAAGCTTNCTTTCATCAACATATCTCATGCTATACCTGTAGGCTTTGAGTTCATCTTCGTTAAATTTACAAATTTCAGAGACCGAGAAAATTCTATCAAATATTTTTTCACTGAAATTCTTGGGTCTTTCTTCAAGAGTATGCAGATTTTTGAACAAGAAGATGATTTTGTCTCTGAAAGTTTTGCATTCGGAGGCTTTCTTGTTGAATTTGGGCAGTTCTACGAAAACTTTGAATTCTTTGTTGCTTGCAAGTTTTTTCGTTTGCAAGTTGACCCAGCCTTCTTCTGTGAAAAAGAATTTGCCGCCGTCTCTTTTGTAATTCAAAATTCCTATGAAAAAACTGCTTGGCAGACGATAGTTTTTGTTTCCTTTGTCTATGCTTTCTGACTGGATGCGTGCTATGTAAAGCCTTAGCCTGTTGTCTGCGTTTTTGAGCTTGGCGTTTTGCATTTCCAGAAGGTAAGTGTTTTTAGTGCCGTCTTCGCAGAGGATATCAAAGATGACTTTTTTGCTTCTTGGAGCTGCTCCCAGAAGCTCTGTTGGGACATACCTTATTTCTTTGATAGGCGTTGGCAAGACTTTGCGTAGAAAGTCGTTGAGTAGAGCCATAAGCAGTGGTATTCCTGAAGATTTTCCGAATACGATTTTGAAAGTCCAGTCAATAAATAACGGCGCAAACCTAACGGGGGTAAGCTTGCAGCAGGGAACAACGACTTTTTTGGGCATAAATGCCTCCACTGGTTGCAACGGAAAACATTTTCCGCCAATTTCATATAAAGAAAGTCGCTCCTCCCAGTTCTGGGTGAAATATAGAAAACTT
>WQSA01000055.1 GCA_009788135.1 Candidatus Fibrimonadales bacterium | reverse complement strand
GACAATTACGATTCTTTTACCTACAACATTTACCAGTATCTTTTGGAGCTTGGCGCAGAAGTCAAGGTTGTGCGCAACGATGTTATAACCGTTGAAGAAGCAGCGGCTCTTAATCCCAAAAAACTGTTGCTTTCACCTGGCCCAGGCCGTCCGGAGGGTGCAGGCATTACGCTAAAGGCCATAGAATATTTTGCAGGCAAGATCCCGATTTTGGGAGTGTGTTTGGGACATCAGTCCATAGGTCTTTTTTATGGCGGAAAGGTTATAGGCGCAAAGCGTCTTATGCACGGAAAGATTTCCAAAGTTGCTGCGGACGGCAAAGGCGTGTTTGCGGGCATAAATGAGCCTTTTGCAGCGATGCGCTATCACAGCCTTGCGATTGAGCGTGAAAGTTTGCCGAGTTGTCTGGAGATAACCGCTACTTCCGAAGACGGCGAGATTATGGGAGTTCGGCACAAAACTTTGAATGTGGAAGGCATTCAGTTTCATCCGGAAAGCATTATGACTCCGCTGGGGAAGAAGATGCTTGGAAATTTTATTTGAATCAATTTCCGGATTGCCGCAAATACGGATACCCGCCATTTACATCACTGCTAATTCCCCAAATGCTGTTAAAATCCCAACCTTCGAAAGTTGACTTTTGCTTCATCTCCGCTTTGCTTTTTTCCTCTCCATCTCCGCGTATTTCGTATCCGCTTTCTATTCTGCTTGTTTCCTTTTCGTAATAACTGTTGATTACCGAAGGATTGGTTTTAGCAAGTCTAAACTTGGAATTATTGCGCTGGAGCTCATTATTTAACCTTAAATTATCGTTGCCTCCGGTAATTCCGCCAGCAGCCCAGTCGAATGAGAGTTCGCTTATCACAGGGGCAACAGAATAGCTATTGCTTATGGTGCCTTCGTTTATTCCCGCCAATCCGCCTATTTTACCGTGCCTTCCCATTACCGAGCCAATAAAATAACTGTTGTTTATAATACCCAAGTTTTCTCCTGCCAATCCTCCAGCACCTCTATGCCATGCCTTAAAGTAAGAAGCTGTTACTCCGAGTCTTTTTACAATACCATTAGATTCTATATTGCCGAACAATCCTTGATTGCCTCTTATCGATTTTATATAAACACCACTGATAATATGGCCGTTGCCGTCAAAAGTTCCATCGAATGAGGCTATTGGAATCCATTTATTAGCAGGAGGTGAGTTTTCCCAGTTTCGCCAATTTGCAGTATCATTGAGAGCGATGTGCGCTCCAAGTTTAATGTATTTATTTGAAAAATTCATTCCGGAATTCGAAAGCCAGGAAAACTTTTCCAATTGCTTTCTGTTCTCTATTGTATATGGGTTTGATTCTGTTCCGTTTCCGCTCGCAAAAAGACTGCTTACGTTTGTTTCTGCCGCAATTTTATTGCTCAAGACTGGATATTTGTTTGCTTCGTGAACCCAAGTGTTTGCTGATAAAATTCCTGCGACGAAATTCAACTCGTCTGTGAACTCCTTGCTCTGCATTTCTGCAGTGGTCTTGCCTGTGCCGCCATAGTTGTCGCTTCCATATACAGCCATGCTTTCATCGCTCTCTTCGTGTTTGCTATTGCTTTCGCTTTGACCGCTAGCTTCCTTATCGTAATAGCTATTGTATATAGCGCTGGTGGTTAGTCCAATTAATCCGCCAACATATTTTTTTCCGGTCACTAAGGCTGCGGAGTAACTGTTTCTTATAGGCGAACTATTGTATCCTGCAAAGCCGCCTACATTTTCATTTCCTGCGACTGTACCAGCAGAATAGCTGTTGCTTATGCTGCCGATATAGTTGTTCCCTACCAGTCCGCCTACATTTTCTTTGCCGGTAGCTTCGCCTATAAAATAACTGTTGGTTATCATGCCTTTGCCATCGTAGCTCCCATTGCTTCCAACAAGCCCGCCTACATCTTTCTCTCCTTTGGTTTTGCCCGTGAAATAGCAGTTGTTTATAATGCCGCCGTAACTATTTAATCCTACCAATCCTCCAACGCTAAAGTCTCCTTTGACATAAGAAGCCGCAACCCCAAGATTCTTTATTTCTCCGCTTGTAAATCCAAACAAGCCTTGAAAGCCGCCCACAGAGTTTATGTAAACGCCGCTGATTACATGGCCATTGCCATCAAAAATTCCGTAGAACCTGTTAAGCCCGTTGAACTCTTCAGACCAGACTCCTTTTATAGGTTTCCACTTGTTGTCTGGCGGATAGCTTTCCCAGTTTTGCCAATTCGCAGTGTCGTTGAGCATTATGTTTTGTCCGAGCTTAATGGTTTTTCCGCTAAAAGTATTTCTGTTATTTACCAACTCGGCAAATCCAGCCAGTTGCTCTGCAGTGTTTATGGTAAATTCGGTTTCATTTCCGTTATACCAAGATGTATCTGCAGTGCCATCCCAGATTGTTGGTACAGAAGCCGTATTCCGAGCAATCACGGCCAGCGAGATTAGCAGTGTTAATACGATTAGCAGTATGAGCAAAATTTTTTTCATAATGGTTCTCTGTATGGGAAATTACAAAAAAATTCTATCTTCCTTCCACAATGCGTTCCATAACCCCCGACATCCTCAACCGGGAGCTCAACCCCTTCCAATACGAAGCGGCCATAGCCGTTGACAGCCCAATGCTTATATTGGCGGGTGCAGGCTCTGGCAAAACCCGTACAATTGCATATAAAATAGCGCATTTGATTTCATACCACCAAGTTGAAGCTCGGCGTATAGCGGCGGTTACCTTTACGAACAAAGCCGCAAAGGAGATGAAAGAGCGAATTGGCAAAATTCTGGAATATCCGCAAATACGCTTGGACTGGATGGGTACCTTCCACAGCCTTTGCGTGAAAATTTTAAGGGTATGCCTTGAAAACCCTGCGGTTGTAAGCAAACTTGGCTGGAAATACACGAAAAACTTCTCCATATACGATGATGACGACCAAAAAAAAATGTTGAAGCTTATAGTTGCAGATGTTGAAGGAGACTTGGCTAATGCAGCTCGCATAAAAAAAGTGAGCTACGCAATTTCCTCTTGGAAAAACGGGGGCATTTCTCCTGAAGAAGCCATGGCCCAAAGCCTTTTTGCAGATCAGAAAGAGATGGCGAACTACTACGAAGAATATCAACGGCAATTGATGAATGCAAACGCTATGGACTTTGACGACCTGCTCTTGCGAGCTTCGGATGTTCTGGAAAGCATTCCCGAAATATCCGCTCAATTCTCGGAGCATTTTCAATATATCTTTGTGGATGAATATCAGGACACAAACGATGCGCAATACATTCTGCTGAAACTTTTGCTCTCAAATATCAACAGAAATATCACGGTTGTTGGCGACGATGACCAGAGCATTTATGGATGGCGAGGCGCAAATCTCAACATAATCCGCAGTTTTCACCGAGACTTTGAGCCTGTAAAAATCGTGAAGCTGGAAGAAAATTATCGCTCAACAACAAACATTGTAAAAGCTGCCGGAGCCGTTATAGCAAAGAACAAACGCCCAAAAGAGATGGAAAAAAATGTTTTCTCAAATCAGGAAAAAGGTTCGTTAATCCACATAAAACAAGTTTCGGATGATTACTCGGAATCCAACGCTCTGGCAACCAAAATTCTCGCTTCCGGCCCAGCGACATATTCTCAAACGGCCGTGTTTTACCGCAACAACGCTCAAAGCCGCTTGATAGAAGCTGCTCTGAACAAATATCGAATTCCGAATATCATAATAGGCGGAACAAGGTTCTGGGACAGAATGGAAGTAAAGGATATTTTGGCGTATATGCGGCTTCTGGTGAACAAACAGGATAACGCCGCATTGCTTAGAGTTGTGAATACGCCTCCGAGAGGCTTGGGCAAAAAGACTTTGGAGCTTTTGCAGCAAAACGCTGAGGATAACGGCACTTCGCTTTGGGAGGCATTGCCAACAGTGCCCAAGCTTGATGCTTTTGCAAAGCTTATAAACAGTTTTGAGCAGGAGCCTGGAGAATCCATAGTCGTTTTGACAAAGAAAATAATAGAGAGCATAAAATACAATGAATATCTGGACAAAGACGATCCTGCTACTGCCGCAGACAGAAAAGCAAATCTCAACGAAATGCTGCGCGGAGTGGAAGATTTTTGCGAAGAAAATCCCGATGCAACCCTCGAATCCTTTTTGCAAGACATTTCCCTTTTGACAAGCGCAGACCGCAAAAACGAAAATTCGGCAAGCTTTGTAACCCTTATGACACTGCATTCTGCAAAAGGTTTGGAATTCGATTCAGTGCACATAGCCGGTTGCGACGAAGGCATTTTGCCGAGCAAAGCTTTTGCCGGAGATTATACCGAAGCGGAAAGACAGGAAAAACTTGAAGAAGAGCGGCGACTTTTTTATGTTGGCCTGACCAGAGCAAGAAAAAACCTGTTCCTATACACGTGCCAAACTCGCTTTTGGCACGGCGAGCACAAGGGATTTGCTCCGACCAGTTTTATAGAAGAAATGGATGCATCTACAATTTATTTTGAAAGAGCGTCAAAAATCTCAGGTTCCCCCTTCAATATATCCATAAACAGGCCAACTCTCCACTCTCCACTCTCCACTCTCCACTCCCGTACCTACGAACACGATGAGTACAGTCAGGTGGAGCCTGAGTTGGTGGGTAAATTTGCTCGGCATAATAAATATGGCAAGGGAAAAATTGTGGGGTTGTATGGCGCAGGCGACAATACGCAGGTAGAAATTATGTTTTCAGACGGGGTTCAAAGAAAATTTGTGCTAAAATTTGCAAATTTGAGCTTCATATAGAGGCTCCTCGCATTTTTCTATATTCCATAGCGAAAGCCGGAGTGGTGAAATTGGTAGACGCGCTGGACTCAAAATCCAGTAGGGGCAACTCTGTGGGGGTTCAATTCCCCCCTCCGGCATTACCACCAAGTGAGGTCCGTATGAAAAAACTTTTCCCTGTAATAGCCTTGTGCTTCACGGTAGCTTTTGCCCAATTTGAAGATGACGAATGGGCAGATTTTGATTATCGAGAGGCTGGACTAAGCCAAACTGAATTCCAGAATGTAAAAGAATCTGGAATGAGCAAAGAAAAACTGTTGCATTTGCTAGAAATTGGCATTCGCCCGTCAGCTTATTTGAAACAGCCCTGGAATGATTTGGGCGTATCCGAAGAGGAATGGATTAAGCAACGTTCCGAAGGAATGGAAGATGGCGAGATAGATCGCACTTACAAAAACGATTCCGGAAATCAGGGCTTGGCAGCGCTTTCTTTTTTGGTTCCGTCTATTTATCAATGGAACACGGATCAAATGGTAATGGCTATAGCTATAGATGCTCTATGGGTAGCTGCTGTTGCAACCACTATTTTTGTGCTGGATGGCAAGGAAAGAATTCAATACGGCGTGCCTTTTATTGTGGGCGCTCATGTGTGGTCTGGCGTTCATGCCTTGGTTTCAACGCTATGGGATAGCAATCCAGACGCTCGCAATTTTACTTGGGGCATTGTGCCAACGGGTAAAAGTTCCTTTGCTGCAGCTGCAACCGTTAAGTTTTAGGAAAGGATTGTAGGAATCCCCTGAGTTGGATTCGGAGCACGGTAAGAAGTTGGCGCAGATTCTGGATTTAGCAATATATCCCTAACTTCGTCTTTGTCTTCTACTTTAGACAAAATGGTGATCTGATCCCAGCCGCACAAGGCAGTGTCGCCTTTTGGCGGCAGAACTACCCAAATATCGCTTTCGGTTTTATCGGAGAGGCTTTGGCTTTTGTCGAGTACTTCTCTGGCTTTGGCTGCAAGTTCTTTTGTTTCGTCGTATCCTCTAAGGCTTCTCGTATTGAGTATGCTCAGGATTTTTTGGGTTTTTCTGTAAAGCAAAGAAACTTTTTGCCTCCGTGTTATCATCAGCAAAAGAGCGTTTTCCGGAAGCCTTAAATCTCTAATCAAAGGTCCTTTGCGTCCTTCCGGGCCTGGCAAGTCAACGGTGAAAACAGTTAGTCTTTGACCCGATTCCATATCGTCTTTTGTTAGAAAGTCAAGGCTGTATGGAGGTTCGGGGCGAGAAGCTGTGGATAAATTCAACACGGTTGTGAGTTTGCCAAGCGTTAATCCTTGAACTGCAAGCGAGAGCAAAACCGCAAAAAATACTATATTGAAAATTTCCATTCCACCGACAAGCCCGGCCGCTGCAGGATACGTCGCTAGAGAAATAGGAACCGCGCCTCTAAGTCCAGCCCATGCTATAAAAAATTTTTCCTTAAATCGTATGTTCATATTAATGGTTCCCAGAAAAACCGCTAGGGGACGCGCTACAAAAGAAAGGAAAATAAACAGCAAAATTCCTTTTAAGTACATATTGTCTTTAAACCAACTGCTCGGTTCTGCCATCACTCCCAAAAGCACAAGAAGCAGAACATTCATTATGGTTGATATTGCGTAAGAAAAATTATAAACACCCTGTTTATGGACAAATGGCGTATTGCCCAGCACAACTCCTGCTACGAATGCTGCGAGTATTCCGCTTGCGTGCAATGTTTCGGTGATTCCGTAAGTGAGCAACGCAGTGCAAATCAGTAGTATATAATAGTAAGCGTTTTCTTGCGGAGTGAGTTTGTTTATTATCAACGCCGCGCCTTTTGCCACAACCAATCCCAAGATTGCTCCGGCTATAAATTTCCAAAAGAATAATCCGGCAACAATGCCAAAGCTGAATCCGCTGGAGTGAGAGAGAGCCTGCACTGATACCACGGTGAGCAAAATTGCCATTGGATCGTTGGCAGCGCTTTCCACTTCTATGGTTGATTTTAATTTATGGCTTAGGGCTTGTTTTCTTAGCACAGAGAATACGGCGGGAGCATCGGTGGAAGAGATTATTACTGAGAGCAATATGCAAACATTTTTATCCCATCCTAAAATAAAATACAGGCATGCAAATGTAAAGACAGCTGTTAATATAATGCCCCACGTGGCTAAACCTATGGCTGGTAGGGCAGCGGCTTTAATATTCTCTTTTTTTGTGCAAAATCCGCTGTGGAACAGAATAAAAACAAGTGCTAAATTTGCTAGCTCTTTTGCAAGCTTGAAATCATCGAATATCCAGAACTGAAACCCATCGCTTCCGAAAACAATGCCAATGAACAAAGCTACCAAAACCAGCGGTATGCTTCTTTTATCTGAATGAACTGCAATAAACACAACAGATAGAAGTATAAGCGGCAGCGCTAAATAGACTATGTTGGCAGAGACAACGGTTTTGAGCAGGTTGAATAGAAAATCCATTTGGGCAATGTAGAAAAATATTTTTTCTATATTGTCAATAAGGCTCTCAAATGCAAAACAGCAATATAATATCAATACCACTCTCATGGCGGCGGCAAACATCCATGAAGCGCAGATTTATTGCTTTCTCATCAATGCTTTTTTTGCTTATTTTCGTGTTTGGGAGTGCGGCTTTTGTTTTTTTAATGGGGCAAATCCTGTTTGATAATGCAGGGCGCGAATTGATGAAAACTGTGGAGGTTGAACGGCATAAACTTGAAGCTTCGGTAAATAGCGATATTGCCATTACGCTTAAGATGGCAGATTCGCCCTTAATGCAGCAGTATTTTCTCAATCCAAATGATTCTCATGCGAAAGAACAAGCCTTTGAAGATATTGAGGGATACCGCCGAATTCTCTCGTCTGGTTCAGCTTTTTGGGTAAACGATGAGGATAAGATATTTTGGATGGATGGCAAAGAAGCCTATATAGTTGACCCTGATGATCCGAATCTCTATTGGTACAATATGACAATGTATGATACTCATAGATACAATATCAATATAGACTTTGACCCAAATTTAGAAGTGACAAATATTTGGATAAATGCGCCTGTTTTTGACCACGAGCACAACCCTCTTGGCATTTTGGGAACAGGCACGCACATATCGGATTTTGTAAATGCCATATATAGAGATTATTCAGGGGAAGCGGCGTTGTATTTCTTAAATGCGACAGGCGAAATAACCGGGGCGAGCGATATTGATTATGTTAAAAAGAAAGTAAGCATAGAAGAAAAGCTTGGAAACATAGGGGAAAAAATTTTTGTCGAAGCAAAAAAACTCAGTCCAGGCGAGATAAGATATTTTGAGATTGAAAATCAGGCTAAGGTAATTGCTATTGGCTCGATTCCCGCTTTGAACTGGTATGCTGCTGCGGTTCGCAGTTTTACCGTTGAAGATTTCTTGCGAACAAGCATGGCTGTTCTTTTTGCAGTGATGATGTTTGTAATTTTTTCGGTTTTTGTGGCATTCAATATATTTGTGGCAAAATTGCTTGAACCGCTTTACAACATTGTGAGAGATATAACTCAAATTTCTGCGGATTGGGATTTAAAGCGGCATGAGCAAGGCGAAATAGAAACCTTGGGCGAATTTCTCAACATGACTATAATAGATGCGTTGACTGGCATTTACAACAGGCGGTATTTTGACGGAAGCATGAAAAAAATCATCAAATCTTTATCTCGCACAGACGGCAAGCTCAGCGTATTGATAATAGACATCGATTTCTTTAAGAACTACAATGATGCTTATGGGCACGAAAAAGGCGATTGCTGCCTTAAGGAAGTTGCAAATGTTCTTTCTGAAAACCTTACCAGAGCAGAAGATTTTGTTGCCAGATACGGCGGAGAAGAATTTGCTGTTGTGCTGCCAAATACAAATGAGAGAGGAGCGCTTGTGATTGCAGAAAAATTGCTCAGAAAAATGCGAGAACGCAATATACCTCATAAGAAAAGCGATGCGGCTGATATAGTCACAATTTCTATTGGAGGTACAACCGGTATTGTGAAACATTCGCAAAGCGGAAGCAATTATTTTAGAAGCGCTGATAAGGCGTTGTATAAGTCCAAGCAGAACGGTCGAAACAAATATACATTTGAGAGTTTAGCACCCGAGTGATAAATTTTACTATATTCCTATGCTATGGCTCCGCAATTTCCAACGCAAGACGCTCAAACGCTAGTCCGCCTCGCTCTGAATGAAGATGTACGCACTGGCGATGTGACGAGCTTATGGACCTTGCCGGAGAGGCAAATTCAAACCGCAACCCTTATAGCGAAAGAAAGCGGAGTTATAGCCGGGCTTCCAATAATTCCTCTTGTATTTGAAAATATTGAAATAGCCTTGTCCGTTCAAGACGGCGCAAAAGTAAATCCCGGCGATAAAATTGCAACCATAACCGGGGAAACAAAAACTTTGCTCGCCGGCGAAAGGGTAATGCTCAATTTTTTGCAACAGCTTTCCGGAGTGGCAACCATAACGAATAGCTTTGCGCAGGTTCTCGCAGGCACAAAAACCAAAGTGCTGGATACCCGCAAAACAATACCAGGGTTCAGAACGCTGCAAAAATACGCTGTTCTTGTAGGAGGCGGTTCAAATCACCGCATGGGATTGTGGGATATGGTTTTGGTTAAGGATAACCACGTTGCCGCTGCTGGAGGTGTTTTGGAAGCTTGGAATGCCGTGAAAAAACAGAATACGCAGAATTTGAAGGTTGAAATAGAGGTTGAGAATTTGGAACAGCTTAAATCGCTTTTAGGTTTGGGCGTGAATAGAATAATGCTGGACAATATGGACAACCAGACTATGCAAGAAGCGGTTCGCATTGCAAAGGAAAGCGGAGACCCTGTTGAGTTGGAAGCCAGCGGTAACATGACTTTGGAAAGAGTAAAGGAAATAGCGAATATAGGCTTGGATTTTATTTCGGTCGGTGCATTAACCCATAGCGTAAAAGCTTTAGACATTTCAATGAGAATATGAAAAGCACTCTTGTTTTAACAGTGGACATAGGCAACAGCCAAACCGCAATAGGCGTTTACAGAAATGCAAAAGTAGAAGCGAGTTTTCGTTTAACCACAAACGATAAAGCTACCAGCGATGAACTTTTCTTTAGAATAAGCGATTTGGCAAGGCATTCCAATCACAAAACAAAAGATTTTACTCATGTTGGTTTGAGCAGCGTTGTGCCTCAGCTTTTGCGTCCCTGGGTTAAGGCTCTTAACGCATACTTTAATAAACCTATTCAGATTGTGAGTTCAAAAAACTGCTTGGACTTGCCCATAGCTTATCCTCGTCCTGCAAGCGTGGGTCCGGATCGTTTGTGCAATGTGATAGCCTTGCGTGCAATGGGGCTTTCAGACGGAATAGTTGTGGATATGGGAACTGCTACCACATTTGATGTTTTGCATAACGGTGGCTTTGCCGGCGGTTTGATTGTGCCTGGCATAAGCGCATCTATGGATACCTTAACGGAAAAGGCCGCAATGCTTTTGCCGGTTTCAATAAAATGGACAAATAGATTTGTTGCAAAAAACACAGGCGATGCAATGCGCGCCGGTATTCTTTATGGATTTTTGGCTCAGCTTGAATTTTTGCTCAAAGGTATTAAACACGAAATTGGAATGGAAGACATTCCGGTGATAGCTACAGGCGGTTGGAGTCAAATGCTGCAGAAGCGCACTTCAACAATAAAAAAATATGATCCATATTTAACTTTGGAAGGCATTCGCCAAGTTGCAATCCACGGAAATGGCTTCAACAATCTTGACGGCGAAGATTAGATTTTTGCCACTTACGTATATTNTCATGATGCCCCGATAGCAAAATTTCNGGAACCTTCATCCCTTCAAATTCCTGTGGCCTTGTCCAAACCGGACAGCTGAGCAATCCTTCCTGAGCGAAAGAATCGGTCTCTGCGCTTTCCATAGCGCCAAGCACTCCAGGAATCAACCTGACAATAGCATCGCTCAAAATCATAGCAGGCAACTCGCCGCCGCTAACAACGTAGTTCCCAACGCTAACAGATAAATCAACACGACTTTGCCTAATGCGTTCATCAACGCCTTTGTAATGTCCGCAAACCAAAACTAGATGTTCTTTTTGCGAAAGTTCCTTTGCCAAAGAATGCGTGAGCGTTGTGCCGTCAGCCGCAAGCAAAATCACAGTTGCATTGTTCTTTTTAGGTTCGCAAGAGTCTATAGCTTTAGCCAAAGGTTCTGGCCTCAAAACCATTCCGGCTTCAACTCCGTAAGGCGAGTCATCCACCTGTCCATAATCGTTAATTGCAAAATCTCTTAAATAAACCGTGCGAAAATCCAGAATGCCGCTTTTCCGAGCACGTCCCATTATGGAATGGCTCATAGGCTCAAACATTTCTGGGAATAATGTGATGCAGTCGATTTTCATACGTGCTTGGAAGAAAGTAGAAAATTGTCAAAATTGTCAACAGATGTTTGCAAAATTTATGGTTACCCTTGACAGGCTCTCAAAATCTTTCTATATTCGCCAATAATTTTGGAGACAATTTTATGGGGCAAGTGAGTAAAATAGAATCTCGGATATTTACGATTCGTGGATTGCAGGTTATGCTGGATAGGGATTTGGCGGAGTTGTATCAAGTTCCTGTTAAAGTTCTAAATCAGGCGGTTAAGAGAAATATAGACCGATTTCCGCCAGATTTTAATTTTCAGCTTACAGAAGATGAGTTTAAGAATCTAAACTTGAGGTCACAAATTGTGACCTCAAGTTCACATGGAGGAATAAGATATATGCCTTATGCTTTT
>WQSA01000054.1 GCA_009788135.1 Candidatus Fibrimonadales bacterium | reverse complement strand
CAGTTTTGCGGCTTGAAGAGGAATCAAGACAGCGAGCCTATAGAGACAATTACCGCCATTGATTTGAAGAAGCGTTTGGATAACGGCGAGAGCATTCAATTTATAGATATTCGCGAGCCGCATGAGCGTGCTATTGTGAAATTTCCAGATGCGAAAATTATGCCGCTTGGTCAGTTGGTGCGGCGCATGGATGAGTTGGATACGAACGTTGATTCCGTGTTTCTTTGCAAGATTGGGCAGCGCAGCATTTTGGGAATAAGGGCTTTGCGCGAAGCTGGGTATAAGGGCAGGCTTTTGAATTTGCAAGATGGATTGAATGCGTGGGCACGGGATGTGGATAAGACTATGGCGGTGTATTGAGTATTTTCTATCTTACAACACATGAAAAAATACCGCTTAGAAACCCTAGCAGTTCACGCTGGACAAGAGAAACCAGACAGCGCAACCAACGCTCGCGCAGTTCCAATTTACAGAACCTCAGCATACGTGTTCAACAGCGCAGAACACGCCGCTAATTTGTTCTGCTTAAAGGAACTCGGAAATATTTACACTCGCCTCACAAACCCAACTACAGAAATTCTGGAAAACAGAGTTACAGCGCTTGAAGGCGGCGCAGCGTCTGTTGCTCTTGCAAGCGGAATGTCTGCTATTTTTTATGCAATAGCAAACCTCGCTCAAAACGGCGATGAAATTGTGAGCGCAAGCAACCTATACGGCGGTACATACACTCAGTTCGATGCAATTCTGCCAACGTTCGGCATAAAAGTGAAATTCGTGGATCAGAGCGAACCGGAAAACTTTGAAAAAGCCATCACCCACAAAACCAGAGCCTTTTATGTAGAAACCATTGGCAACCCAGGGCTTGAGGTAGTGGATTTCAAAGCGATTGCAGATATAGCGCATAAACACGGGCTTCCGCTTATTGTGGACAGCACTTACACAACCCCGTATATGTTCAGAGCGATTGAGTACGGCGCAGACATCGTGGTAAACTCGCTCACAAAATGGATGGGAGGCTCCGGAACAAGCGTGGGCGGCATAATCACCGATGCCGGAAAATTCAACTGGGAAAAACATCCGCTTTTCTCTGAACCGGACAAAAATTACCATGATATTCGCTGGGCATTTGATGTGCCAGAAGCTCTAAAGCCTGTGGTATTCGCCGTTCGCGCGCGGTTTGTGCCGCTTCGCAATTTGGGCGCCGCTCTCTCTCCAGATAACGCTTGGCAGTTCCTGCTGGGGCTTGAGACTTTGCCTCTGCGCATGGCTCGCCACAATGAAAATAACCTGAAAGTAGCGCAATGGCTCGCAGAACACCCGAAAGTTGCATGGGTGCGCTACCCTGGCTTGCCCAACGACCCAAGCTACGAACTAGCCAAGAAGTATTTCAAGGGCTTTGGCGGCACGCTCGCTATGGGCCTCAAAAGCGGTTACGATGGCGCTGTGAAATTTATAGAAAACGTGCCACTGTTCTCGCACGTGACAAATATCGGCGATTCCAAGAGCCTGGTGACTCACCCGGCAAGCACAACGCACTCGCAACTCTCCAAGGAACAGCAGATCGCAAGCGGCATAACTCCCGAATTTATACGCCTGAGCATAGGAATTGAGCATATAGACGATATTCTGGATGCATTGGAAGAAGGATTTTCTACATTATAATTTGTGTATAACTTAAAAATCATAAAAGTAAACACGCTAAACGATATGAAAGCGTTAGAAGGCATTTTGCTAAAAATGCCTGAGCTAAATGCTAATAAAATTTCCATAGGCCTAAAATATCCTCCGCTTAAAGTGCTTACAACCACAGGAGAAGATCAAGCGCAGGCCATGAAAAATACGCTTGAAAAATTAGGAGTCGTGTGCGAAATAGAAAATGCCGAACCCAGAAGAAATTCTGACGGCAGCAAATTGGGCAATGCCCCTTCAAAAGGAGCAGATAAAGAGGAAGAAAAAAAATTTCAGTGGAAGTTTTTGCTCGTAGTATGCGGAGTAATTGCATTCCTTATACTTGCAACTATTTATTTTTCCTATGTGGATTCAGACGGGCCAAGGCAATCATCTTCCTACAAAACGCAACCAGCGCCGCAAGCCGCGCAGCAACAGCCGGTAGCAGCCTCGGTAAACGCAGCTATCCCAGCAAACACAGCTATTCCGGCAAACGCAGCAGCCGCTCCGTCAAAAAAATCATCTGCTCAGTCTGCAAAAGAACGAGAGGCTTTGAAAAAAGATCTTGTTAAAAATTCTTACGATGCGGATGCGTGGAAAGCGCTCGCTGAAAACTTGGAAGCAGAGGGTGACACTGCTGCAGCTCAAGCTGCAAAAAACTCTTATGAAAAAGCGCTGAGAACTCAAATGGTGCTCGCCAGCCTGGCAAAAACTTTTGGCAACAACGTTCGGGTGGAAATCACGGAATCTTCAGTCTTTTACCGCACTAGCAAAGAACTATCGGAATCGCAATTTTACCAAGAAGCAGAAAGATTGAGAGACTCTCTAAGCGCAAAATTTCCCGGCAAAAGAAATCTTGTTATTGAAAACTACACATCAAACAACCAAATGCAGCGAGTTATATTGGAGCCCTAACCCAGCGAGAACGATTCGCCTAAATAAATTCTTTTTGCTTCTTCATCGTTTGCCAGAAATTGAGAAGTACCTTCCGTTAGCACTTCGCTTTTGTACATAATATAGGCGCGGTCTGTTATAGATAAAGTTTCCCTTACATTGTGGTCTGTTATCAAAATACCCATGCCTTTGGATCTCAGCGAACTTATTATCGTTTTAATATCATCCACGGCTATAGGGTCTATGCCGGCAAAGGGTTCGTCTAGCAAAAGAAAGCCTGGCTCGCTTGCGAGGGCTCTCGCTATTTCCAAGCGTCTGCGCTCGCCTCCGGAGCAACTGTGCGCTGTGGTTTTTCTTATATGCGTTATTTTGAATTCTTCAAGCAATTGCTCCAATCGTTCTTTGCGCTGTTTGCGGTTGAACTTTAGCGTTTCCAAAATTGCCATTATATTGTTTTCAACGGAGAGCTTGCGAAATATGGAAGCCTCTTGCGGAAGGTAGCCAAGCCCTAATTTTGCTCTGCTGTGCATAGGCAAAAAACTTATATCCTGGGAGTCCAAAAACACATGTCCCTTGTCTGGTTTCACAAGCCCGACTATCATGTAAAACGAGGTTGTTTTGCCCGCTCCGTTTGGCCCCAAAAGCCCAACAATTTCGCCACGCGAAACGCTGAGGGAAACATCTCTGACCACAGTCCTGCTGCTGTAGCTTTTGCAGATTTTGGCCGTATGTATGGTGCTTATGCTTGATGGCATTGTGAAAATATAGCAATTTCTATATTCCAAGCATGGTAAATTTATCTAAGAAATGGGTTTTAATCACCGGCGCCGCACGTGGCATTGGCAAGCAAGTCGCATATGCTTTTGCAGAAAAAGGCGCAAACTTAATTTTGCACAGCCGCAATCTGGAGCATACAAAATCTCTCGAAGCAGAGCTCAAAGCAAAAGGCATAGAAGTCTTTTCCATAGCCGCCGAGCTTAGCGATGCCAAGGCCAGAGAAAAATTTTTGGCAGAGCTTGATGCTAAGAATTTGGAAATATCCGTTGTGTGCAACAACGCCGGTTTGCAAACTCCATACAGAGTGGATTACTGGGAGGTGCACGAGGCCGATTATCTTTTAAGCTATCAGGTAAACGCAATCGCTCCAATTCAGATAAGCAATCATTTTTTGCCAAAGATGCTCAAAGCGGGTTTTGGCAGAGTTATATGCACAACCAGCGGCATAGCCGGCGAACCCGAGCAAATGGCTTATGCCGGCGCAAAAGCCGCGCTGGACAAATTTGTCAGAGATCTTTCGCCAAAATTAAAAGGCACAGATGTAACTTTGAATTTGCTGGATCCAGGCTGGCTTCGCACGGATTTGGGCGGACCAAATGCGCCTAACGCTGTGGAATCCGCGATTCCAGGCGCAGTTGTAGCTGCGTTTGCAAGCAACAAGGTGAACGGAAAATGGATTGGCGCTCAGGAGTTTGCGGGTATGAAGCTAGAAGACGCTGTGAAAAAACTTGATACATAGCAATCGCATTTTCTATCTTCATTCTATGCCTCAAATAACATTAACCCTTCCAGATAACTCTGAAAAATACGTTGAAAGCGGAATAACCGGACTGGAAATAGCAAAAAGCATATCGGAGGGCTTGGCCCGCAAAGCCATTGCCGTCAAACTAGGTAATAAAATTCTTGACTTAAACCGCCCTTTAACAGATAGCGGTCAATTTCGCATAATTACAGCATCAAACGAAGATCCCGATTCTCTCTTTGTACTGCGGCACTCATGCGCGCACGTTCTGGCCGAAGCTGTTTGCGCACTTTTCCCGGGAACAAGGCTAGCATACGGACCTCCTGTGGACGACGGCTTTTACTACGACCTTGCTACCCCAACTCCAATAACTCACGCAGACTTTGAACTTATTGAAAAAAAGATGGCGGAAATTGTAAAAGAAGACCGCCCATTCACTCGCATTGAAGTGCCGCTAGAAGAAGCGCTCAAACGCACGGAAGGCGACAAATACAAAAGAGACAACGTGGAAAGAGCAGTAGAGCGTGGAGATAAAGTTTTCAGTTTTTATGTGACCGGAACACCGAACGCTGGCTGGGAAGATTTATGCGCAGGCCCGCACGTTCCAAGCACTGGCAAATTAAAAGCGTTCAAAATTCTGAGCCTCGCAGGCGCATATTGGCATGGCGATCAAAAAAGCGACCAGCTCACAAGAATTTATGGAATATGCTATGCAGACAAAACCGGTTTGGAATCTTATCTGACATTTTTGGAAGAAGCTAAAAAAAGAGATCATCGCCGCATTGGGCAAGAGATGGATTTGTACCACATAGAAGACCACAGCCCTGGCATGGTGTTCTGGCACCCGCACGGAGCCGTGCTTGTGAACGTGCTGAAAGATTTTGTTCGCAAAGAAATTGCCAAGCGCGGATACAAAGAAGTTATAACTCCTGAGATTGTTGATAAATCGCTGTGGATTCGCAGCGGCCATGCAGATAAATACGATGCGAATATGTTCAAGACTTTGGCGAGCGAAAAGGAAATGGCTGTGAAGCCTATGAACTGCCCTTGCCATATAGAGATTTTCAACAAGGGGCTGAAAAGCTGGCGCGATTTGCCTTTGCGCTTAGCGGAGTTTGGAAAATGCCACCGCAACGAGCCTGCCGGCACNATGCACGGCTTGATGAGAGTTCGAGGCTTTGTTCAGGACGATGCGCATATTTTTTGCACGGAAGAGCAAATNGCCACGGAAGTNAGCGATTTTTGCGCTTTGGTAAAAGATTTTTACAAGGTTTTCGGTTTTGAAAATATAACCGTGAAATTCAGCACCAGNCCGGAAGTGCGAGTTGGCTCGGATGAGCTTTGGGACAAGGCNGAAAGCGCTTTGGAAGAAGCCACCAAACTTGCAGGCTTAAGTTATACTTTGAATCCGGGCGAGGGCGCATTTTACGGACCCAAGCTGGAATTTGTGCTGAAAGATTCCCTGGGACGAGATTGGCAATGCGGAACTATTCAGGTTGATTTCAATATGCCGGCTCGCTTGGGAGCGGAATACGTTGGCAAAGACAATCAAAAGCACGTGCCTGTTATGCTGCACAGAGCGGCGCTTGGTTCCATTGAGCGCTTTATAGGTATTTTAACAGAAGAATATGCAGGCGATTTTCCATTCTGGCTTGCTCCGGTGCAGGTTAGAGTTTTGCCGATTTCGGAGAAGTTTGGGGAATATGCAGAAACGATTCGCAAAGAGCTTGAAGAAGCTAACATACGAGCAGAAGTCGATAATTCAAACGAGAAAGTTGGATATAAAATTCGCTTGGGAGAAATGGCCAAGATTCCGTACTTGCTGGTTGTTGGAGAAAAGGAAATTGCNGAAAATGCAGTATCCGTTCGCAAGAGAAAGGAAGGCGATTTGGGAAGAAAAAGCTTAAAAGAGTTTTTGGAGGGAGTATGAAACTAAAAGAAAAAAGCCATATGCCNATAAGCGTTGCATTGCTGGCAATGTCCATTGGCATATTAGGCTATATGTATCTTATGCAATTCAGGGTGTTCTGGAACTCAACAGTAGAACAGCTTACCATTAATACTTTAAAACAAGAGAGGGAGATAAATGCGTGGTTTGCCAGAAAAATTATGATTGTGGACATGATGAGCGAAAATTTGCACCATTTTAATGTCACCGAAACGGAGAAGCTGGGGGATTTCTTTACAAAAATTGTCACAACAAGCCCTAGCGTAATAGCAGCCTATATAGGCATGGAAGATAAATCCGTTGTGCTCAATGACAAAATGGAAATACCGCTAGGATACGATCCAACTGTGCGCATATGGTATGTACAAGCAAACAAAAACTTTGGAAAAACAATTGTTAGCGAGCCGTATATAGACAAGCTGACAGGCGAACTTATTATTACTATATGCAAAAAAATACAGCTCAACAATGGCGTTAACGGAGTTATTGGAATTAACATAAACACTAACGATATTACCGATTTGCTCTCCAGTATGCATGCAAATTCTTCAGGAACTTTTTTCTTGCTAACCAGCAACGAAAGCATTATCATGCATCCCAATGAAAAATTGCTGCCAAGCAAAGTTGATGATACCAGCGACAGAGTGAAATTCTCGAAATACAGCGACATAAAGACTAGCAATATAGAGCATATCCAAACGACCAACAGCAATGTGTCCATTAAACTCCTTACTATGGACAATGTTAAAAAGTATATAGCGAGAATAAAAATAGAGAATGTTGGCTGGATTTACGGATACGAAATACCGGTTTCGTTTTTCTATGGAGATCGTGTTCGCGCAACTATTCCCTTTCTCATCATAATCATAATCGGCTTTCTCACATTGCTATCCAACATAATATTTAACTGGTGGCATATAAAAGAAATTAAACTCAGCAGAAAAAATGCCGAAGCGCTCAGCAAAACCGCTGCCATTTTTCTTTCTCACGGCGAAGCCTCTTTTGAAGATACTATGAACGATGGCGTAAAACCAGGCTCAGACTTAATCGGATTTGACAGGGTGTCTGTCTTCCGCAATAGCATCTGCGAAGATGGATTGCGGGCATTGCAAATCTACCGCTGGACCAAAACGGCTGACATTATGCAGATGGATGTAAAACTCGCAGACATTCGCTACGACGATATTGCCAAAGAATGGAAACGCATTTTTACAAGCGGCAAATCCATAAACAGCCCTGTAAAACAGCTCTCTGGCAGCGAAGCTGCTCTGCTGAAAGCTTCCGGCGCAGTATCTGTATTTGCAACTCCAATCTTTATCAACGAAACCTTCTGGGGATTCGTTCTTTACGAGGATCACAAAAACGAGCGTTATTTCAGAGAGGACTTTGCCGATGTTATGCATCACGGAGCGCTCTTATGCGTCAATACAATTCTACGTGCCGAAATGGAGAGAAAAATAAAAAAGATTGCTCATACAGACTCGCTCACGGGAATTCTGAACAGGTTGCGCTTTATGGATCTCACTTCCAAGCAGATTGAAAGAATCAAAAGAACCGGCAACGACTCGTACATCGCTATCTTCGACTTGGATTACTTCAAAAGCATAAATGACACTTATGGGCACTTAATCGGAGACAGAGTGCTCAAATGCACAGCAGAAAGAGTGAACTCTGCGATACGCCCATACGATCTTTTTGGACGCTATGGCGGTGAAGAATTTATTCTGTTTATCTCCGACATAAACGAAGCGGATACAATAAATCACACGGAGCGCATTCGCACTGCAATCTGCGATACACCGATGGTATTCGAAGAAGTGAAGCTTACGGTGTCTGCAAGTTTTGGCGTAGCCTCGGTAATGTCCGCAGACAACATCAAAGATGTGATCAATCTTGCAGACAAAGCTCTCTACAAGGCAAAGCACGAAGGTAGAAACAGGGTAATGATGGCTTAGAGCAATATTTTCACAGAGCTTCTACCCACTTCACAGTAGCTTGCAAAGTATCTCCTATATCCATTGACTCAGCAGCTTCCGTTTTGCTCAAAATTTCACGAATGTTTTTCACCTGCACGGTTAACGCTGCAAGCTTTGCGCCCTCAAGCTTTGGCGTGGCAATCATTTTTTTTAATAGCGGATTCATCCATTGGCCGTTTGGCTGTTTTATAGCAAAATGCAAATGCGGACCGTTGCTCCTGCCGGTATTGCCAACCTTGCCTATAACTTGCCGGCTTCTAACTCGCGCTCCGCTCCCAACCCCGCGCTGAGACAAATGCAAATACCAGCTCTGACTGTTATCCGAATGTTTTATAGCAACGAAATTTCCGCTATGATCGTCATAAGACGATTGCGCAACAACTCCTTCCGCAACTGCATACACAGGCGTTCCAACCGAACCGCGATAATCAACCCCGGAGTGAAACGCACGCTGGCCTGTGATAGGATGAATGCGATAGCCAAAGCCGCTCGTAATGTGCAAACGATCCAGCGGATACCTTAAACCTGAATGTATAAGAGCTTCGCCATCTTCGGTGTAATGAGCGTTAAAAGAACTCTTGGGATCCGCTTCCTCATATAAAAAAGCCTCGCTGCGCTTTACCTTTGAGCCATCATAACCAGCATATAAAACCTTGCCGCCTATCCATATGGAATCTTGAAAACGAGTTTCCTTCAGTAAAATCTTAAATCTGTCTCCAACTCTCGCATCCGTTCTAAAACTTACCTTGCATTCCAAAACTCCTGCTACAACGCCAACCATAACCTGAGGAATGCCAATATCCCTCAAAGTATTGTATAAATTGCTGCCTTCATGCAAAACTCCCTCATACATGGAATAACGAACATTAACTGGTTTTTCAACGATTTTATATTTCCACTCGCCAGCGCTGTCCATAATTAAAAAATGAAGAGTCGCAAAGTTTTCTGCATATCTGAATAGAATTGCCTTTGAGGTATCCTTTTGGTCAAAGCCAACCCAAAACACCTGCCCCGCTCTCAAAGTGCCAAGCTCAACGGTATCTGCAAGGGTGTTTATTATTTTCAAGGACTGCTTTAAATCCAAACCAACGCTTTGCAAAGTTTGGAAAAGCCCGAAATTAGGCGCCACTGTGGCAGGTTTCAATATGGGAGCTGTTGAAACAAAGCTCTCAAGAGAATCTATTCTGTGCTGAATTTCTGCAAGTTGAGCTTCGGGTGTAAGCTGTTTTTCGGCGGTCTCAATGTTTTCTTCCTGCTTGCAGGAAGAAAATAATAATGCTATATATACAATTATGTAAAAATAAATTTTAATTTTCTTGATTCCGCATTTCAGTTTGTTCTCTGTCAACCGTGTTTTTCAGGTAATCGTTGAAATTACGATCGATGTTAATACCTTCAAAGCTGGCAGCGTCCTGATCCAAAACGAACACGGCGCTTGGGTTATCCATCCATCCCACAACGTCAACGGCCTCAATGTTCATGCCTTTGTCGCCAGGTCCCTGCAAAACTTTTTCCACATCAAAGTTGCTCACCCAACCCTGACCGCATGAGCCTCTAACCAGAGTGTAGGTATCCTGTTGCTTTATGATGGTCATTTCATCATTAAAGCTTGCAACGCAAACCACTTTGCCGCCGCCGCCGGAAGATTCTTTAAGCTCAATATCGCCCCTTTTGGACTTAACCTTATTGGTGGCTTTCTGGGCAAAAGCACCCGCAACCGCGAACACTAACAGAACTAGAAAAACTTTTTTCATAATAACCTCTCTGTACTGAATATAGTAAAATAACAAGCGCTTATTAACTCGGTTATTCTCAATTCTCCATTCTCAACTCTCAACTAAGCAACGAAATCAGCATTTACTAGTTTCACCCCATGGATTTCTCCGACAAGCTGTTTATACTGCTTTACAACACCCTAAAAGCCTGTTTGGACCAAATTTTATGGCTTTGGGGGGCGCTTTTCATTATAGGATTCGCAATATTCTTCGTTTCCAGGCTCAGGGATAGAGCTTTTTCCCAGTCAGTCGGCCAAAAAGCGGAATTATTCTTAACCGGCTGGATTGGAACCCCGGTGCACGAAATGGGCCATGCTGTCTTCTGCGTTCTTTTCAGGCATAAGATTACGGAAGCCAAGTTCTTTGCTCCTGCGGAAGATGGCACCTTAGGCTATGTAAAGCATGAATACAATATTAAGAGCACTTACCAGAATATCGGAAATTTTTTTATAGGCATAGCGCCAATGCTCTTTGGCGCAACGGTAATTTACGCACTGCTGGGAATCTTGCTCCCTCAATACCTGCCCGAAGAGTTAAGCGGCAGCATAGCCGGAACTGGTTGGGAAATTTTCAGAAACTTTTTTCGCATAGAGAATTTCAGCAATTGGAAGTTTTGGCTCTTTCTTTATCTTTCAATGGGAATTGCCAGCCACATGAAGCTTAGCGCCGAAGATTTCAAAGGCGCCGCAAACGGGTTTATCACCTTGCTGTGCTTGATTTTCTTTGTGAATTTCATTGCTAATATATTTTTGACCTTTGGGTTAAAGGACCTTGCAGTGGCAGGTTGGCTAGCAACAAAAGCAGATGTTTTGCTAGCTCTTTTTTACTCCATAATGCTTTACGCTCTTGCAATGTCCGTAATCTATCTGCTGTTTGCTTACCTGTTGCTCATGATTTCCAAAATATTCAAATCAACCGACAATCCGCAAAGCTCGTAAAATTTTTTCAAAGATTTTTCGTGCTCTGGTCCAAAGTTATAATCAACAGTATTGTAATAATCGCACGCCATAGCTTGCGGCAAACCGTGGGGGTAAAACTTTTCCCATTTCCGCAAACACTCATTCCGATTTTCCTTGAATTCATTTATGCTGATTTGAGTTTCGCTCAAATAATTTTCAAGCAGAGAGCCTCTACCCAAGGCTTCTTTTCTTATTATCCACAATCCAAAAACAAAAGGCATATTCTGCCATTCCTGCCAAACAGAAGCTAAATCGTAAGCGTATTCCCATTTGTTTTCCGAGCCTTCCCTCAAGGCTCGGTCTCCTATCAAGAGCTTGGCATCGCAGTTTTCGCCGCCATTCCAAATTGGAGAGACCTTGAACCGCAAGCTCGACAGAAGTTTAAGCAGAACCGCAGAAGTCTCGCTTTCCTGAGTTAGATGCACATTTTTTTTATCCAAATTTTCCCATTTGTATTTTGAAAAAAGTTTCACCGATTGAATTTCAAGAGTGCTTGAGGTGCAAAATCTATTGCAAATAACATATTTTTCCTGATTTTTTGCGTATTCTATGGAAGAAGATGGGGAAAGCATAATTTCGCCCTCTCTGAGTCTTTTGTTCTGCTCGCTGGGAACTCCGTCTAAAAAGCGAATTCCAGGCAACGGATTATCCAGAAATCGGTGGAAAAACGGGGCGCAAACCAAAAATGGAATGCGTCCAACAGTTAAAAAAGATTCCATAGCGAATAAAATTAACTAAATTAAGGCTAAATGATTCACTTTCACAAAATTCTAACCGCGTTTCGCCTTGATTGGTATTTCTGACCATGCCTAAGTTTCTTGTTAAAAAAACTGCGCCGGCAGAAGATGGAAAATCCCTTGTGTTCAAGGG
>WQSA01000053.1 GCA_009788135.1 Candidatus Fibrimonadales bacterium | reverse complement strand
GGGCATTACAAACAGGGCTACGCCTTGCGACTGGGCAATGAAATGCGCATTCTCATGCAAGTCCACCTAAGCGATGAAAAAGGCGGCTTGAGCAACTTCTATGTCAGTGTCTCGCCAATAGACAGCGAAGGCAAAACTGTGGACAAAGATAAGCGCATAACATTTACCAGCAGAGATGGCATCTTGCAAATTGGCGACCTCGTTCCAGGCGAAAAATATCGAGTCACATTCGACCCAAGCACATATATAAAAGATATAGACTTGGAAATACCAAAAGACTCCGAACCCTTCCTGGAATTGCCGGATATAAAAGTGAAAAGAGATTAATTCACGCCATCAAATCCAACACATCGCCGCCATCCAGCTTAATCGGATGACCGGCAGGCGTGTTCGTCTCTGGTTGCGCATCCTCCTCGCCTTGCTTCTTTTTGCCCTGCTGCTGATCCTTGTCCTTCTCGCTGCCGCCATCAGGATTCAAAGCGTCGGTTTCGTCGTTTTTTTGGACAGAATTGTTTTTCAACTCCTCCAAACGCTGCATTTCTGCCATCGCCTTTGCAATGTCGCCAAAAGCTTTGCCCTGCTCAAAGGAACGCATCTGAGACATAGCATCAGAACGATTCACCATGTCCTGGTTCTGTACTGGAGGAAGCATAATATACCTCTCGGGTTACAATTTCAACTGCAATTTTGCTCTGAGCTTCAACATAGCCTTGGAATGAATTTGCGAAACCCTCCCTTCCGTCAAATTCATGGCTATGCCAATCTCCTTCAAAGTCATCTCCTCATAATGATAAAGCGCTATAACATGACGCTCATTCTCTGGCAAGTCCATTAAAGCACCTGTCAAAATTCTTTTCGCCTCCTCCATGCCAAGCCTGTCCAAAGGATTCTCCGCTTCCTTGTCCTCCAAAGTATCTATCAGAGTTGTTCCGGTTGACTCTCCGTAATTATCGGAAATTATCTCGTTCAACGAAACTATGGTCGTAGGCGCAACCTCGCTCAAAAGATCCTCAAATTCCGCAGGATTTAAATTCAAATGCTCCGCAACCTCGCTGTCGTAAGGAGTTCTGCCTATTTCTTTTTCAAGCTGGGCATACGCATTTTTCACCATCCTCGCTTTCTGCCTTATGGAACGCGGAACCCAATCCTGCTCCCTGAGGTCGTCTAAAATAGCCCCTCTAATCTTGTGAGTCGCATACGTTTCAAATTTTACTTCCCTGCCGGAATCAAAAGACTCAACCGCTTTTATCAATCCCATCACGCCGGCGCCAATCAAATCGCCAAGATGAACGCTTTTAGGCAGGTTTATGGCCATTCTCTGCGCCGTGTAGCGCACCAATGGCGTGTACTCGGCAAGCAGCTTGTTGCGAGCCGTTATGCTGTCATGTTCTTTATAATCAGTCCAAAGGGCTTCAAGATCCATTCTCTGCTTTCTCCCTTTCTTGAGCTTTTAGCCAGGCCATCTCTTCTGGGCTCGGCTCGGTTACATGGTAAGATAAACCGCCTTCTATTCTGTCGGCTTTCTTTTCTTTTGCGTCCAATAAAATAGTTTTTAAAAAAGTGTCCACTAGCATAACGAACAATAGCCAAAAAACTCCGCTCACTATAACGGCTTTTACAAGCGCAAAAGCTATCTCGCTAAACGATATGGTAGGAGATAAAAGCAAATCCATCAAAAGCATGCCCCAAAATACCAGTATAACAATGGTTTTGGTAATCGCATTTGTAATCTGTCTAAGTTCCATTCTAAAAAACCTCCGTCATTTCAAAAGCCACTCCGCTATAATTTCCTTTTCCGCGCTCACTATGTTGTCTGGGCTTTGGCCATTGCCTATGTAAGAAAGCGGTATCCCAAACTTTATGGGCAGCCAAAGCAAAGCTCCTTGCTCAGAAGCTTCGTCTTGCCTTGTGAAGATTATGCGATTCGCTTTTAAATCCATGTAAATTTCGCTGGCTTTTTTCAAATCGCTGTCGCGCATGTTCAGCGGCAATACCAAATGCACTTCGTCTGGGCGAATGGCATTGTGAAAAGCGCTGACCTCTTCTTCATGTTCCTTGTTAGCCAAGCTGCGACCCGCGGTATCAACCAAAATCAAAGACTTGTCCCTTAGCTTTTCAAAAATTTCAGGAACATCTTCTGGTGAATAAACCCTTTCCAATTCTATGTCTGCAGCCGAGGCAAAAGCTTCCATCTGCTCCAAAGCCCCCATGCGGCAGCAATCCGTTGTCACTATGGCAACGCTCTGATTGCCTGTTACCATGGCTCTGCCTGCAAGCTTAGATATAATTCCGGATTTTCCGGAACCCGCAGGGCCAATAAACATCTGCACAAGCGGCCTGCCTTTGCGGAGCCTTGGGCGCGAAGCTGTTGAAATTCTGTTCGCAAGAACTTTTTTCATCTGCTCATTTATGGAAATATCGTCTCTTGAATTTGCAGCGCAAAGGATCATTGCTTCAGCGAGCAAATCCTGAACTATCTGAGCAGACAATCCGCTTTTGGAAAGCTTGGCTGCAACAGGGCTGAATTCCTTGGGAATCCTTTCGCGAACAACTCTTACGCCTTCTAAAAAATCATTTCTGGTTGCGGCAAAGTCCTCTTTTAATCCCTTAACCTCTTCAATAACGCTTTCCATGCTCTCTATCAGCTTGTCTGCCGAGTTTTTTTCGATGAGCTTTGGCTCAACAATTTTAGGCACAACAACTTTAGGCTCAACGGGTTTTGGTCCAATGGTCTGCCATTCAACGGGCCTTATTCCCTTGCTGTTGTAGGTTGGCAGTTTTCCCGTGTCTTTGCCTTTGTGCGGTGGCGGCGCTTCTGAAATATCATCCAAAGTTACGACTACTTCTACTTTTTCGTTCATATTTTTGGAATGTTTAAGTTCCCGCTGCTGCAATATCACCGCATCGGGGCCAAGCTCCTCTTTTATTCGCTGGAAGGCTTCCGTAAAAGAGCCTGCTCTGTATGTTCTAGTCATGAGTTCCTAATGTCTCCGCTACAGTTATGTTGACACCCGTCACAATTTCACTATAAGACAAAATTACTAAATTCGGAAAGTTGCTTTCCAATAATTTTTTCAAAGGATAACGTATATTCGGCGAGCAGACTATTATCGGTTGTTCTCCCATAGCTTGGATTTTCGTTTGAATGCTCTCCATTCTTTCCAAAATGCGTCCAACCAAGTCCGGTCTTATAACCAGCCTTGGGCCTCTGTTCGTGGATTGAAGCGATGCTTCCAGCATTTGCTCCAAGTCTGGGGCAAGGGCTATAACCGACATCTGGTTGTTGTTTATGTAGGGTTTGCAGATTTGCCTTGTCAAGCCGAGCCGCACCTGCTCGTTTATAAATACCGTATCTTTTGATATTTTTGCCGCATTTGCCATTAATTCCAGAATGCTGGCCAAATCTCTTATGGAAATTCTCTCTTGCAGCAGCGAGCTCAGCACCAGCTGAATCTCGCCTACGGAAAGCATTGGGCCCAGTTCCTCTACAACAGCGGGGCTGTTCTTTTTAACATTTTCAAGCAAGGTCTTCACGTCTTGACGCATTAAAATTTCCGCAGCGTGCCTGCGAATTATTTCCGTCAAGTGCGTGGCTAGTACTGCAGGCAGCTCAACCACGGTATAGCCTGCAAGCTCGGCTGCTTCTTTTTGGCTTTCGGTTATCCAGAGCGCATCCAAATTGAACGCCGGTTCCTTGGTTTTTATGCCTGGTATTCTCTGGCTCACATTGCCGGGATTCATGGCCAGGTAAGAGCCCATCATCAACTCTCCTCTGCCAACATCGTTCCCTTTTATTTTAATCGAATATTCGTTCGGAGAAAGCTGAATGTTGTCTCTTATGCGAATCGGCGGAACTATCATCCCAAGCTCGCCAGCCATTTGCCTGCGCAGCATTGTTATTCTTTCCAGCAAATCTCCGCCCTGATTCACGTCCACCAGCGGAATCAACCCATAGCCAATCTCTAGTTCCATTTGGTCAACAAGCAGGTAATCTTCGATTTTCTCTTCTTTTGGCAAAGCAGCGGCTTCTTCAGCGGCTTTCTTGGCTTTGGCTTCGTCTTCCTTATCATGTTTGTTTGAAACCCCGAATGCCATTCTGTAAGAGACAAATGCAAGGATAGCGCCTATTGTCATGAAAGGAATTGTGGGCATTCCGGGCACTATGCCCAAAAGACACATAACGAATGCAGATATTCCAAGCGCTTTGGCGCTTTGCGTAAATTGCGCAATCATATCTGCGCCCATATTGCTCTTTGAAGCCGCTCTCGTAACTATTATGCCAGAAGAAGTTGATATCATCAATGCTGGAATTTGGCTAACCAGGCCATCTCCAATGGTGAGCTTTGTGTATGTTTCCACAGCTTCCGAAATCACCATGTCCATCATAACAACGCCAAGAATAATTCCGCCTATAATGTCTATGCCTATTATTATTATGCCGGCAATGGCATCTCCTCTAACAAATTTTGACGCACCGTCCATAGCTCCGTAAAAATCGGCTTCTCTTTGAATATCATCGCGCCTTGTGCGAGCCTCTTCTTCAGTTATGTGCCCGGCGTTCATGTCCGTATCCACGGCCATAAGCTTGTTGGGCATTGCATCCAATGTAAATCTGGCGGCAACTTCTGCTATGCGGGTAGCGCCCTTTGTTATAACCACAAACTGCACAACCACCAGAATTATGAATATTATAGTTCCAACCACTATATTGCCCGCTGTCACATAATTTCCGAATGCCGCTATAACCTGCCCGGCTTCTGCCTGCGATAAAATAAGCCTTGTGGAGGCAATGCTCAGCGCTAGCCTGAAAAGAGTGACTATCAGAAGCATGTTCGGGTAAACGGAAAAATCCAGAACATTCACAAGCATCATGCTGGTCATTAAAACCAGCAGAGCTATGCCAAACATAAATGTGAGCAAAACATCCAGCATAACAGTTGGAATTGGAATCACCATTATGAGAACTATGCAAACAACGCCAAAAATCACAATAGCATCTTTGTGCTTTGTGAACGGGTTGTTCGATATTAGTTCTTTTGCTGATTGCATTGAAGGAGGCATTCTATTCCGCTATTTGTAAGGTTGCGCTTAAATAAGGGAGTTTTAAGCCTGTAGTGGAAGTCATTATATGCCCAAGGCTATCCAGGCGAATTATTTGACCGGCTTCTTTGGCAACAACCCATGCGTCGCCATTTTTGGCTAATGCGCTCACGGAAGCGGGGGATAGGAACTTGTATTCAACGGTCATCCCATTGATAATAGTTAAAGTAGTGTCTTGTGCATTGCCTGTGAATGGGCCTATAAAACGATAAACTCTTCCTTTTTCAATATCGGTAACCCACACGCTGTTTTTGCCTGCAGAAATGGAGCTTACAAAATCAAAACCTTTTATGCTTGCCAAAATTTTTCCTGAGGTATCTATAGCCACTATTCTTGAGCTGTCTGCAATCCATGCCATTCCAGTAGCTGGGTCCAGGCTTACCATTGAAGGGCGGTTCCATTTGTTAGGCAAGTATTTTAAAGCGAGGTCGTTAATATAGCCTATGGTATCTATTTGAGGAATTGCAAACCAAACGAAATCCTTTCCGAACTGATCTACTGCAAGCCCTCTGATTGTCCCGTATCCGTATGTACTGTCCGCAGGGTTTATAGCGTTTGCGTCGTCGCTTGGGGCTTGAGGCATTCTGAGCGAATCTCCGTCAAGCGTAAACCGGCGCATACCTGTTTCATCTGCAACCCACACATAACGGCCTTCCACGTTCACTGCCACTCCGGTTGGCCTTCTGAAAATCATGTTGTTTTTATACAACTGTTTTCCGTAAGTATTGTAAATGGCAAAAGTGTTGTTTGACTGGTCCGTAACATATAATTTTCCGTCGTTTGAGTTAACGGCAATAGCGCTTATAGAATTGAAACCATTGCTTATTCTTGCAACTTCCGTGCCTGTGTACGAATATTTTACGAGTTCGTTTTCCGATGCAGCCCAAACGGAGCCCGATTCCGTATATACAATCAGGCGAATTTTATAGAGCCGCTCCCCGTGGCCGCCGGAGTCTTTTATTTGCAAAGAGGTACTATCTGCTATTATTTCTGTTGGGGTCCATTCGTAAACCCAAAGAGAATCTGTACTTTCCGGTTCTATCAGTCTAATACCGTTCATTATTTCCGGCATTGCTACTATTGGGTGGAATGTATTGTTAAAAGGTTTTTCAAGGCGAATGGAAATTTTCTGGCGGTATCCGGGGTGCGCCGTTATGGTTAAGATTGAGTCTCCAGGGCGTTCCAGTCCGTCAATTGAAATGCTTTTTATTCTGGGCAGAATGTTTTTTACTTCAATTACAATAGGAAAGCTTTCCAGTCCGTCAACAATTGCGAAAATAGTATCTCTATAGTAATAGGTTGTATCGAATTTAGCGCTGTCTGTTTGCGTGATTGCTATAGTGGGTTTTGGCGGGGTATCCCAGTAAAGGAATATGGTGTCTGCTTTTATGAGGTTTGTGTTTGCGTCAACAGATTGCGTGCGTTTTGCTACGCGCGAGTTTCCGGTTCTCCAGCTTACAATGTCTAAATCTTTTACGGGTTCTCTCAACTCAATCCAAACGGGAAATAATCCGCCGTTATAGACTTTGCTGTTCAAATGCGATTGCGGTTCCCATAAAGGTTCCTTGCTTTCCCTTGAGCAGGAAAGCAATAATACAAATACAATCAATAGCAACAAAATTTGACGCATGGCGGTAATATAGAAAATTTACACGTATTTTTTCAACACGTCTTTCCCTGCTACGAAATAATCTATTCCGCTTGCCACAGTGACAAATGTTATAATGCCCATAACAGAATATGGCAAGTACTCCCAAATGCCCATCCAATAAGGGATTAAGTCGTCAAGAGGATCCAATGCGCCCACCAGTATAATCAGAATTCCTGTGCCCTGAATGGCGGTTTTCCACTTGCCGCTTCTGCGCGCCGGCATGGTTATGCCTTCGCCAGCTGCCAAAGTCCGCAAAGTCTCAACGCTCGCTTCCCTGAAATAAATTAGTGCTACCATCCAAACCGGTGCGTAATCTGAAGCCAAGAAGCACAAAAATACCGTCATGTTTGAAATTTTGTCCGAAAAAGGGTCGAGATACTTGCCAAGAGTCGAAACTTCTCCCCACTTGCGCGCCAGATAACCATCCAAAAAGTCCGTTACCATAAAAGCAACAATCATTGTCAAAGCGAGGATTTTGAACACCATGCTATTATCCTGGTAGTTCAAATTATTGTCGTAAAAAAATACCCATAAAAACACAGGAGTCAAAACTATGCGGCTCATGGTCAATTGATTAGAAACAGAAAGCGGCTTGCGATGCGCCGAATCGCGATAATAGCGATAGCAAAAAGACACGCTGGAAGCAAACATCAAGAGTATCGATATGCCCATGCTTATTTGCTGGTAATGCTCCAAACTCAAAACGTAAATAAGCATAGTAGCATTAATGCTGAGCGTAGCCGCTTTGGACCAAAAGCTGTTTGGCCAAAGAGACTTGCCTTCTCGCAGCATTGAAAGCGAATAAAGCGTTCTGGACACAACTCTAGTTAAAAGCATAACGCAGCCTACGGCCAGCATTTTTTCGGGTTCCCGGTCTTCCAGCAGCGAATCTTTTATAAAAAGACATAGCATAACCGCAAATGCAAAAATGCCTTCTATAAAAGACAGCCATAATTGGTAATAAGGTTTCTCAATATCAGACTGGCGAACCTGAAAATGCAAATACCATGCGCTGAGCAAAATCAAGCTTATATTTATAGCGGCAAGCTCGTTGAAATAGCGGAGATCCTGCCATATAAAGTAAAAAACCGGCAAATATGCCAATATGCGAATTATTCGCAGCGCACGCCCATACAATTGCTTATCCACTATCAAAATACCTCCTCCGCGCGAACTAAATCGGTTCCTTGTTTTTCAGCCAAATCCTTCAAATTTTCCAAAAGCGCTATGTTTTTTTCTGCCAGTTCAAATAGCAAAATCGCTTTGCCTTCTCTTAGCGCCGTTCTGAGCGAGCTTTTTATAAGAGCCTCGCTTGCTGCATCCAATATGTTTTTTCTGCATCTGAGTTCCTTTTCTTCGCATATCTTTTCGGATAAACTGTGAGTTCCTCTTTTTGTCAAATCCCAAAACCACATTTTTTTTGAAAGCAGCACGTTTCCAAGCATTTCAACAGAAGCGCGTTGGCTCAAAAAATCTTCTCCATAAAAAGCAGCAAAACCGCTTGGATTGTCAAATTTTTTCAAATGTCCGTCAAGTCTGACTGCAATTTCTTTTTCAGTGGTTAACCCAAGCGAAATCTGATTTCTTTTATCCGTTGCATAGTAACAATTTTCCATGGGGACCCAGGGGATTATATTTGCGTTTAAGTTTCTGCCGGCATCCAAAAGTTCTTCTCTGGAAGATGGTATTAACAAATTATATGTAAAATTGAGCATTTTCAGCAATTCCGGTTTATCTTTTAAAATTTGGTTCTTTTCCCGGACAGCTAAAACAACTGCCAGTTTTGAGGAACTGGGCAGGAATAAAGTGTCTATTACGCGGATTTCAGTCAACGGGTAGATTCCCTGCTCGCTTTCATATTTCAGGAGCGCGCGTCCGTTTTTGATTTCTTTCATCTCCAGAACCTTGCCCTTGCACCTTTCAATTTCCCTGGAAGCCAGCAACATATAGTTTGGAATTGATATTCCGTTTGGAACAAGCCATATTTCTTCTGCTGCGTTGGTATGCCGCCTGATTTCTTTGTGAACATTGAGCGCTTTTTTGAGGTTTTCGTTCAAAAACAAAACATCGCACTCGTTAGCTTCAGGTACAGGCTCTTGGCTTATGGCGGTTTTTGTTCCCAAATTGAGCATAATCAAAACTGCGAGCAAAATTGCTGCTGCTATAATTAGGACTTTAAGCGGAATCTGGTGAAGCATTATTAGAGAATATATAATTTTCTATATTCTAAGACCACCTAAAATTTTTTGAAAGGACAAAAAAATGACGAAAAAAGGTTTTGGACTCCGCGAGTGGATAATCTTGGCTGTTGTAGCGCTTTCGGGCTACAGTATATGGCCTTCCATAGACTATCACACGAAGCAAGGAGCAGAAAAGGTAAAGTTTGCCAAGGAGAATCCCAAGGTTGTGGAAAAATCCGTAACTTTTGGTTTGGATTTAGCTGGCGGCACCAGCATAATTTTAGAGATTGACAAAAGCGGCCTGAAACCCGACGAAGCGGAAGGCGTTCAGGAACGTTCATTGGAAATCATTCGCAACAGAGTTGACCAATACGGCCTTTCCGAACCTCAGATTTATCCCAGCGGCGATAACCGCATTGTGGCAGATCTTGCAGGCGTGGATGTTGACGATGCCCGTAATCTGGTTGGCGGTACGGCAAAACTGGAATTCAAGATTGTTGCGGAGCAAGACGTGGCGGCTCAGACTCTGACTTCAATAGATAATTATCTGAAAGGTCGGGATATTCCCGCTGCGGCAGATACAATTGCTGCCGAAAAAACAGACTCGGTTGCCAATATTGCAGAAACAGAAGCCGAGTTGAGCGATGAAGACTTTTTGCTCGGCGGCAAAACCGCTGCGGATACTTCTGCAGTTGCTGCTGAAACCCAGCGGTCCGCTGAAGATAGCTTGGCCGCTGCCAACTATGTAAATCCAGAGCGTCCGTTCTCTGGTTATTTGGCTAGCTGGGGCTCAGATTTAGCGGTTCCGGAAGATTATATTTCAAAAGTTCAGGCAATTCTTGCCATGCCTGGGGTACAGGCTTTAATTCCCAGAGAAGTTGGCTTTGCTTGGGGTCGCGGCTTTGAGAGGCAGGAAAATGGAAACAAATTGAAGAAACTTTATTTATTGAAACGCCGCATAGAAATGGACGGCAAAGATATAGCATCCGCTCAGCCTTACAGAATTTCCGATGGTCTTTCCGCTGGCCAGGTTGCGGTATCGCTTCGCTTTAAGGGAATTGGGCCAAAGAAATTCGGTTCTGTAACTGGCAATAATATTGGCAAGCAGATGGCAATAGTTTTGGATGGCCAAGTAATAAGCGCTCCTGTTATTCGCGATCGCATTCCAAACGGCGAGGCTCAAATCACGGGTTTAGACGATATGGCAGAAGCTACTCAGCTCGCAGTTGTTTTGCGTGCCGGCGCCTTGCCCGCTCCTATGAAAATTGTGGAACTCAGAAACGTTGGCGCAAGCCTTGGCGAAGAGAATATCAAAGCCGGTTTTGGTTCTGCTTTGGTAGGTTTTGCAATCTGTCTTGTGTTTATGATAATCTACTACAACTTTGCCGGATTGGTAGCAAATGTGGGTATTTTCGTAAATATGCTTATGATAGGAGCCGCTCTTTCGCTGTTCAATGCAACTCTTACGCTTCCGGGCATTGCGGGCATGCTTTTGACTGCGGCTATGGCGCTTGACGCCAATATTCTTATTTACGAGCGCATAAGAGAAGAATTGCGAGCGGGGCAGATGGCCAGAATGGCCGTGGCAAAAGGCTACGAAAAGGCTTTCACAGCGATTATAGACACGAATTTGACGACATTCCTCGTAGCATTTATTCTTTACAAAGTTGGTACCGGTCCGGTAAAAGGCTTTGGTTTAACTTTGATGGTAGGTATAGCGGCATCCTTGTTCTCAGCATTGACCGTTACCAGAGCGATTTTTGATCTTAAGCTTTCCAGTCACGATGCTAAGAGCGTGAACATAGGAAAGGGCATAAAGTGGTTGCAGGAAGCCAGATTCCAGATTGTTGCAAAGCGCGGAATTTGGGCGAGAGCCTCAATTACAATGTGCGCAATTTGCATTGGGCTTGCGATTTTCAAGGGTTTTGATTACAGCATAGATTTCACAGGCGGTTTGGTTTACACGGTAGAATATGCCGATGACGAGCGTCATGTTGAAAAANTGAACAATGTTTTGACCAGAGANGCTTTTGGCGATGTNACTGTTCGCAAACTTGGCGGCACGTCTTTGAACCAGTATATGTTGAGCATTCAGACTTCCGAGTCTGACGAGGAGTCTGTTAAGACTTTGACGGCAAAGCTTAAAGATGCGTTGTCCAGCGTAGGTTCTCCGAAAATAGTAGCNGAGGATGTAGTAGGCCCAACGATAGGCGGCGAGCTTCGNTTNAAGGCGATTCTTGCGATTATTTTGTCNTGGCTTGGCATCAGTATTTATATCTGGGCNCGTTTTGGAAAGATGGGTCTTGGTTTTGGCGTTGGTTCAATAGTCACTTTGATTCACGATACCATATTCTGCATTGGCCTTGTGAGCCTGTTCAAGCTGCCAATAGACGGCGCTATGATAGCGGCATTCCTTGCGATGATAGGTTATTCTATCAACGATACAATCGTTATTTACGATCGTATTCGAGAGAACAAGCTGCTTGCGAAGGAGACTTTGGAAGATCGCATAAATATTTCCATTAATCAGAGTTTGTCCCGTTCTATAGTCACGAGCGGTTCTACATTATTTGTGTGCATAGTTCTTGCGATTATGGGTGGTTCAAGCATTCGCGATTTTGGCATAGTTATGTCAGTTGGCGTTGCGGTTGGCACTTATTCCTCGCTGTGCATTAGCGCACCGTTCCTGATTTGGTGGAGCAAGAAGTTTAAGAAGGGAATGGGGTAGAATTTTGGCAATCAGTTTTATTCAACAAACTTCCCGAGCCTATAGGATAGGCGAGGGTTGTCACATCTATATACCCCCCCC
>WQSA01000052.1 GCA_009788135.1 Candidatus Fibrimonadales bacterium | reverse complement strand
AGCGAAATTATGAACAATATTCATAATGACGAACAAGATATGCCAAGCGTTCGTGATGAGATAATCAAGAAATTGAAAGAAAATAAAACTGCGATACTTTAACTCGCCTTTACTCGCCATAGAAAATTCGCTCCCAAGTGCCGAAATCCAATTTCCCGTTGGTAATAGCAACTACCACTTCGCGCCCCATAATTTACCGCTTCATGTGAGCGTCTGCGTTGTCTTCGTAACCATTGTGGCGATCATCAGCAATCCCTATCAATCCTAATTTCCACTCCCTTATAGTCCACTTTATCAATCGCCTTCTTAATATCCGCAGGATTTGCCGCTTTTAGCGTTATCACTAAACGATGCAGTTTTTGCACTTTAGACACAAATGGCTCGGCTGGGCCTAGAATTGAAAGTTGAGAGTTGATAATTGAGAGTTGAGAGCGAAGATTTTTTGCCACTAAATCCAGTCTGTTTTTATTTTTGCCTTGCAGTCTGATTTGAATTATTTTGCAGAACGGTGGGTAAAAAGCTTCTTGTCTTTCGGCAAGTTCAGATTTTGAAAAGCCAGAATAATTGTGCTTTATTGCAAATTGCATAACAGGATTTTCCGGGCAAAAAGTCTGGATTATCACCTGTGAATTTTCCAAAAAACGACCCGCTCTGCCGGCAACTTGCGTCAAAAGCTGAAAATATCTTTCGCTTGCGCGAAAATCAGGAATGTTGCTCCCTATGTCTGCGCAAAGAACGCCCACAAGCGAAACATCAGGAAAATCGTGCCCCTTCGCTACCATTTGAGTTCCCAAAAGGATATTGCATTCCTTTTTTCTGAATTTCTGCAAAAGTTTCTCCGTCGCTCCCACGCCGCTTGTTGTGTCTGCATCCAAGCGGAGAATTTTAGAGTCTGGCAACCAGTCCAAAATTTCTTCTTCAGCCTTTTCTATGCCGCTTCCTGCAAAAACGAATTCCTTTGAACCGCATTTGCAATGAGTGTCGGGAGGGAAAGACTTGCCGCAGTAATGACACATAAGCTTACCGTGCTGTTTATGATAGACTAGCACAACGTTGCAATCCGTGCATAGCAGGGGATTTCCGCATTCCTCGCAAATTCTGGTTGTACTGTAGCCTCTGCGATTCAACAGAATTATAGCCTGATTTCCATCGGAAATAGTTTTGGCAAGAGCATCGCGCAAAATAGGAGAGAGCATCAAATCCTTGTCCTGCTTTTTTCTCACCTCTTTCATATCCGCAATTATCACCTCTGGGAGCGGCAACCCTCCCGGACGCTTCTTCATTTCCAAAAGTTTTAGATTTCCTCTCTTTGCATTTTCATAGCTTTCCATAGAAGGCGTAGCAGAGCCCAAAACTACCAACGCTCCATATTTATGCGCAATGTGAAAAGCCATTTCCCTTACGTTGTAGCGCGGGGCAGGATCTTGTTGCTTATAAGAAGAATCGTGCTCTTCGTCTATTATAATTAATTGCGGTTCAAACGGGGCGAGAATTGCAGAACGCGTACCCATTAAAATTTTAGGTTCATTCAGCAACAATTTTTTCCAAGTCTCTCTTTTCTCTTTGGCTCCCAATCCAGAATGCAGAATAGGGATTTCGCATTGCAAAAAATCTTCAAATCTTTTTCTGGTTTGCGGAGTTAAATTTATTTCGGGAACAAGAATCAGAATCTTCATCCCTAAATTCAGAGCATCTTTTGCAAGCTCCAAATAAACCTGTGTTTTTCCGCTACCCGTTACGCCGTGCAATAATGCTCCGCGAAAACCGCTTCCTTGCAGCATGGCTTGTAACTGGTTTAATGCATTTTGCTGTTCATCGGTAAGCTGCATAGATATTTTTCCAAATCCGCTGGCCAAAACGCTGTGAGCGCTTCGCCAACTGAACACATATAATAATTAGCGCACCATTGCAATGTTTCTAAATATCGCTCTGAGAACATATAACCGGATTCATGTTTTGTTGCAGGTTTTAGTTCATACTTTGGAGCATCGTGCGTTATATTCAGCACAATGCCAAGCTTTTTATGCCCTCTCAGCGAAACCCAAACAACAGCACCCTTTTCAACGCCCTCGTCAATGCTATACGATAAACTGTCTAAAATTGTATTGGGTATGCAAATTTCGGCTACGGCAAAATAGCTCCCCATCAATTATCCTTTGCAGCTTTTTGCAGGCTCGGAACTTGCAGACATTCTTTTTACTTCTCCAACAAATCTTTCCAAGAGAGCTTTCTGAAGGCGCTTTTTCTCATTGGCTTTGCGTCTTGGATCAGAAAAATTAATCTGGTCGCTCTTTTCTCTTATTATAAGATTGAACCACACTAAATCTTTTTTCCTGAACTCTGCCTTTATAACTTGAGCGGGAACGCTGTTGAAGTGAATTTCTTTTTCTTCCACAAAATTCAAACGAATTTCTATAGCGTTTTCCACTTGTTCTTCGGAAATGTTTTCCGTTATAAAATTGTACAACCCTGCATTCTGAAGAGCGATTGCATATTCGCGCTGCATATCCAGTTTCATATTGCCTACGCCAAAAAATGCCAAAGGCGCATTAAGGTTAGGTGGCGGCGTAGTAAAACCCGCAGCAGGTTTTTGAGAACAAGACGCTAATAAAAACGCCAAAACCAAAACTATAACAATCCGCATAAATCCTCCTATCTGAACAAGTTCATGAATGTTTCGCTGAATTTTACAACAAATCCGGAAAACACAACGCTTACCATTGCCATCAACTTCATCAAAGTGTTAATGGATGGCCCAGCGGTATCTTTGAACGGGTCGCCAACCGTATCGCCGGTAACAGCCGCCTTATGCGTATCTGAACCTTTGCCGCCCAAATTGCCTTTCTCAACGAATTTTTTCGCATTGTCCCAAGCTCCGCCTGAATTGTTCAGCATGGTCGCAAGCGAAAATCCCACAGCCAAAGCTCCGGCCAAAAGGCCGAATACGCCAGGAACGCCTAAAATCAATCCTACCAAAACCGGAATAACAACCGCCATCAAAGAAGGCACAATCATCTCTTTTTGCGCACCTGATGTGCTGATTGCAACGCAGCGAGCGTAGTCTGGCTTTGCAGTTCCTTCCATAATGCCTTTTATTTCGCGGAACTGACGGCGAACTTCTTCAACCATTGCGCCAGCCGCTCTGCCCACAGCCTGAATGCACATTGAGCAGAAAAGGAAAACCATCATAGCGCCTATAAACAATCCGCAAAGCAGCATCGGGTTCATCAGCGTTAGATTGTATGCGGTCAAGAAATCTGTTATGTGAGCGTTTTGCGCAACTAGCCCAACAAGTTCGCCATCTTCTGTTATGGCTCTGCTCGCTTTGGCATTTGGAAATATTTTTGCAAGATTTTCCTGAGTGTCTGTAAATGTAATTGTCCCCACTTTAAAAGCGCCTCCCGCTTCGGCAGCGAGATTGCCCAGCCAGTGCTTCACTTCTTCTATGTAAGCTGCGAGGAGCGCAATGGCGGTTAGAGCGGCAGAGCCAATAGCAAAGCCTTTACCTGTTGCGGCTGTGGTGTTGCCTAGCATATCAAGCTCGTCCGTGCGTTTGCGAACTTCCTTTGGCAAACCGGACATCTCCGCATTGCCTCCGGCGTTGTCTGCTATAGGCCCAAAAGCGTCTGTTGCGAGCGTGATGCCGAGCGTGGAAAGCATTCCAACAGCGGCAAAGCTAACGCCGTAAAGTCCCATCGATAAATCGGTAAAACCACCCGCAAATCCGAATGCCAAAAGAATGCCAACAACAACGCAGATAACCGGATACCCCGTGCTTTTCATTCCAACAGCTATACCTTCTATTATTGTGGTAGCGTGTCCAAGCTTTGCCTGCTGAGCTATGCCCTGAGTCGGTTTGTAAATATCCGAAGTATAGTACTCGGTGAATTGCCCTATTATTATGCCTACTATTAAACCCGATACCACAGAGCCAAAGATTCCCCATGTTATTATTTCAAAATATGCCAATCCTGCGACTGCAGCTAAAATAAGAACCGAACTGCTCAGCGTTCCAGTTAAAAGCGAGCGCAGCAAGGTTTTCGCGTTGGCATCTTCTTTTGTGCGAACAAGCAGTATTCCTATAATTGAAAATAAAATTCCAAGCGCGGCTACCAGCATTGGTGCAATTATAAGCTCAATTCCGCCTGATATCGATAATACGGCGCCCAGAGCCGCAGTGGCCAGGATGGAAGTGCAATAGCTTTCATATAAGTCTGCGCCCATTCCGGCAACGTCGCCCACGTTGTCGCCCACGTTGTCTGCTATGGTAGCTGGGTTGCGAGGGTCGTCTTCCGGAATGCCGGCTTCCACTTTGCCAACGAGGTCAGCGCCAACGTCTGCGGCTTTTGTGTAAATGCCGCCTCCAACGCGCGCAAACAATGCTTGAACGCTAGCTCCCATTCCAAAAGTCAGCATTACCGTGGTTATTTCCACCATCTTTTGCTGATGGGTATATCCAGCTCCAAGCCCGAATATGTTATTGTCAAACATATAGTTCAGCAGCATGAACCAGACTGCTATATCAAGCAGCCCAAAACCCACCACTACCAAGCCCATGACTGCACCACTGCGAAAAGAGATCTGCAGAGCGCTGTTCAGGCTTTGCATTGCTCCATTAGCAGTTCTGTTGCTGGCTCTGGTAGCAGTTTTCATCCCCAAGAATCCGCACAATCCAGAGAAGAAGCCTCCCGTCAGAAAAGCGATTGGGACAAACGGGTTTTGAATACCCAGCACTGCAAGCAAGGTTAATATAACGAACAGCACCGCGAATACCATTGAAACAGTTTTATACTGCTGTTTAAGGTATGCCATGGCACCTTCCCGTACATATTGCGCAATGTCTTTCATTGTTTGATTGCCTTCAGCCTTCTTCATCATGTTTTTGTAAAAAAACAATGCAAAAAGAAGAGCTATTATTGTGGAGGCAGGAACCAGGAACCAAAGCGGCGAGGTAATTGACATAATAGAGGTAATATAGAATTCTATATTACCCAAAGTGAAATTAGTTCCAAACTTTATAAGCCGTAGGCCACAGCTTCATGCTATCTATTTTTGGATATTTGCGTTGATTGCCATAGCTGTTATGGTAAATTGGATAGCCATGCCGATTGTGGCGGGTCGCTTGATAACCACTATGCCCGTGCCAAATGTTGTGAATATGCTGGCAGATGAAGCAGAAACAACTTTAACCAAAGCCGGATTAAATGTAAAATGGGCTAAAGAAGGCAGATATAGCAGCGAAATCAAGAAAAACCATGTGCTGATTCAAATGCCTGCGGCAGGCAGAACGGTAAAGGAAAATAGGACTGTATTTTTAACCATTTCAAAAGGCGTGCCGGAGGTTAGCATTCCAGGATCGCGCGGACAGAGCCTGAGACAGGTGGAAATATCGCTGCAAAGGCTTGAGCTTTTGCTTGGGGGTAGAATAGAAGGCGCACATTCTGAAATTCCAAGAGGAGCGGTTATTCGCACAGAGCCAGACTCGGGAAAAATGGTTCGCGTAGGCACCAGAGTAGATATAATAGTATCTTCCGGCAAAAAGTCCGGGAAAACTCTGCTGCCAAGTTTGCTGGATATGTCGCTGAGCAAGGCAACGGAACTCATAGATACGCTGGGATTTAAACTGGCTCAAGTGATATATGTGCAATTGGAAGATAAATTGCCGAATACGGTTGTGGAAATGAGTCCAAAACCTGGCGAATATTTGGATCCTGAAACGGAAATAGATTTAACGGTGGTGGAATGAAAAGCGTTTTATTTGGCTTGTTGTTATTATTATGCTCTTGCGCAAGCGGTCTTAAAACTGATGCCAGGCAGGGGCTTTCTGCTCAAGATAGTCTGAAAGCGGAAATTCCCAAAATAAACATGGCGGCGGAACTTGCGAAATTGGATACGATGCTGATAGCAGATTTTCCAAATTCTGCGGCTGCGCATGAGAATTTTTTACGTGCCTTGGACATGCTGGAAATAGACAGGATTATTTTTGCAGAGTTGTTTTACAAGAGAGCTTTGGCCAACGATCCAGAAAGCCATTTTTTGCTCAGCGAACTGATAAGAATTCTATTAAAGCAGAATAAAACCAGCGAGGCTTTTCATTTGCTAAAGCTAGCAGTGCAAAGCCCAAAAGCAACAGCGGACAATTTCCTTCATTTGGCCAGGCTTTACAAGGAAAACAAGACTTTGGACAGCGCAGAAGCCTATTATAAAAAAGCAACCGAGAAAATGAGCGAAAACTTCGCCGTTCAGTATGAGTATTCGCTGTTGCTGGAATATCTCAGAGACAAGGAATATGAGCAAAGCGATAAGGAATTGACCTTGGAATACAAAAGGCTTAGCCATGAGATAAAAAAGATTTACGATATTTTGCTCCCTCAGCTCGATTATCCGCCGCGCCTTATGGAAAAGCAGATTTTCAATTACCATGTAACCGAAACCAAGGATTCCATAACTGCAAACTTACTGGGCGAAGCTTTTAGGGCAAACGGAATAGAATTTGCTGAATATGGATTTTGGCAGGCGGAGATTTTAGCTTCCATGAAGAAGTATAGCGAAGCAAATGAAGTTTTGCTCACGCTATTCTTTATGCATCCTTCAAAAGATATCACATCTAAATTGGCGCTTAGAATAGCCAATAATTACGAGCTTATGGATAGCGTAACTGTTGCCGTAATATGGCTTGAGCAGCTTTTGTCGCAGGATCGTGAAAATCACATTGCAATGAATAATTTGGGCTATATGCTAATTGACCGCAATATAGATGTTAACAAGGGTTTGGCTCTTGTCAATAAAGCACTGACATATGCCCCCGATGAATCTTCTTATTTGGATTCAAAAGCTTGGGGGCTTTACAAAACAGGCAAATACAAAGAAGCTTTGGAAATTTTGGAAAAGCTGGAAGCAAGCGGAATGGATGAAAAGGAACTATGGTTGCATTTGGCAAAAGTATGCGAGGCATTGGAGTTGCATGACCGTGCGAAGAAATATATGGACAAGGCTAGGGATTAGCGCAATAATATCCTTGCTTTTAGTTTCTTGCGCTTCAAAACCATCTGGTTATTTTGACAGCAAAAAGCAGTTGGCATTGCCGGATAGCGCAAGGGTGAAGGCAGTGGTTTCCGTTTCGCAGGAAGATGCCAATGAAAAATTATCCGCAGTTTTGTTTACCGTTCCCAATGAGAAATATCGCTTGGAATTGAGCGGAACTTTTGGCTTGAGCGCTGCAAGCATTTTATGGAAGAAAGATGGCTGGAAAGTAATTTTGCCGCAGAATGAGCGTTATATGGAGGGAACGGGCAATTGCGTTTCTATTCCTGTTTATGGCAGCGTTGATATTCATAAATTTGCAACTTTATTTTTAGGGCGTCGGGTGGACGGAATTGATTGCGGAAACAGGAATACTTTTAATCTGGAATATTCCGGAAATGCTGCTATAGTTTCTTCTGGCAGCGATTCGCTTAGGCTTGAAATCAAAAGCATAGAGCCAAAGGTCAAATGGGGCAGTGGCGTTTGGAATTTGAATGTGCCGGATAAATACGTGCGGCTTACAGACTATTGAAAATAAATCCGCCTGTGCCGTTGCTTTTTACCTTGCCCCATCCAGGATTTGGAATATGCATTCCGGTTATGAACCAGTCGTATCTTTCGGCCATTTCCATTAAAGCTATGCGAGTTTGCACGGATTTTTCTTTATCCATGTCAAAGTTCGCAGATTCTGTTGGCTCAGGGAATTGCAGAGCGGCAGCGTGCAAGAAGTCTGCGGCTATAAGTAGTTTTTGTTTTCCCGCTCCTATTAAAAAGGCGGTATGTCCAGGCGTGTGTCCAGAGGCGTTTATAGCGATAATTGCCGGTGCCAGGGTATCTCCGAAATTGAATGTTTTATAGTTTTCTCCATAAATGCTAGCCAGTTTTTTTTGCAAATCGGAGTTGGGAGCATTTTCGCTCAGCCAGTAGTCGCGTTCCGGTTGCGCTATGTATATGGGGGCAGAAAATACAGCGGAGTCGTTTTGCAATAACCCGGATATATGGTCTCCGTGTTTGTGCGTTATTAAAACTGCGTCTATGCTTTGCGGGTCTATTCTATTGTCTTTTACTGCATTTCCAAATCCAGCATCGAGCATATATGTTTTGCCGCCGGTTTTCACCAGAAATATATTTACCGATGCAGGTGCTTTGCCGTCTGGCATATATGCCAGCTTCTGTTCTTCGGTTAACACGCCGCTAAAGAGCGAGGCGGCCATTTCTGTGGCAACGTCTTCTATAGCGATGATTTCTGTGCCGCAATCCAAGACCATTTTATCGCCTTGAATTTGTACTGTTTCGTTTTTTTTTGAGCAAGCCATCATTGCGGCTGAAACGAGAATGAGGAGGAGGAGTTTATTCATAGGAGTAAAATAGAAAATGATTGCGAAAAAATTTAACCCCGCTTCAAAGTCTTGTACTTAATCGGTCTGGGATTGTCTGCGTCAACGCCCATGCGCTTGTGGTAATCCGTTTCGTAATCGGTCCAGTTGCCTTCAAACCATACCGCTTTGGAATCGCCTTCAAACGCTAGAATGTGAGTTGCAATGCGATCTAAAAACCACCTATCGTGAGAGATTACCACTGCGCAACCGGCGAAGTTTAAAATCGCTTGCTCCAACGCTTGCAAAGTTTCAATGTCCAAGTCATTGGTCGGCTCATCAAGCAAAAGAAGATTGCCTGGAGTTTGAAGATTCTTTGCCATCAAAACGCGATTGCGCATTCCGCCGGAAAGCTGGGATAATTTCTTTTGCTGGTCGCTGCCCGCAAAGTTAAAAAGACCGCAGTAAGCACGGGCGTTGAGTTTTCTATCGCCAATTATCAAATCTTCCCTGCCACCGGAAATTTCCTGGAAAACAGTGTTATCGTCATTCAAGGTTTCTCTCCCCTGCTCCATCGAGATTATTTCCACGGTTTCGCCAAGCTTGAATGAACCTCCGTCCGGTTTTTCCTGGCCAAGAATCATTCTGAACAANGTTGTTTTTCCNGCGCCGTTTGGCCCGATTATACCCACAATGCCGGAGCGAGGCAATTGGAAATTCAAATTTTCGTAAAGAAGTTTTTCGCCATAGGCTTTTGAAATTCCATTCGCTTCAATAACAATATCGCCAAGTCGCTTGCCGTTTGCAATCGCAATTTGCGCAACCTTGTATTGTTCTTTTTTATCCTGGCTCAAAAGTTCTTCGTACGCTTTCAAACGAGCTTTGGATTTAGCTTGCCTGGCTTTTGGGCTAGACTTCACCCACTCCTGTTCCCTTGCCAAGCGCTTTTGCCTGTCGCTCTCGCCTTTCTCGTCTTTGCGCATGCGCTCAAGCTTTTGGTCAAGCCATTCAGCGTAATTGCCCTGCCATGGAATTCCGCGACCATGGTCAAGCTCAAGAATCCAGCCCGTTACATTATCCAAGAAATATCTATCGTGAGTTACAAGAATCACTGAGCCTTTGTATTCTTTTAAATGCCGCTCCAGCCAAGCAACAGATTCCGCATCCAAATGGTTTGTCGGTTCGTCCAGCAAAAGCAAATCGGGTTCTTCAAGGAGCAAGCGGCAAAGAGCCACTCTGCGTTTTTCTCCACCGGAGAGGTTTGTCACCTGCCAGTCGCCAGGGGGGCAGCGCAGGGCATCCATCGCTATTTCCACCGAGCGTTCCAAATCCCAAAGATTTTCCGCATCAATTTTGTTTTGCAATCTTTCCATCTCTTCGGAAAGTTTTTCCATTTTTTCGCCTTCAGCCTCGCCCATAAGCATGGCAACTTCGTTGTAGCGGTCCAAAACTTTTTGCTTTGCCGCAACAGCTACCATAACATTTTCCTTAACTGAAAGTTCTTTGTTGAGCTGCGGCTCCTGAGGCAGGTAGCCTGCGGTGCGGCCATTTTCTATCCAGGCCTCGCCCTGAAAATCCTTGTCTATGCCAGCCATTATGCGCAAAAGCGTTGATTTGCCGCTGCCGTTAGTGCCTATTATGCCGATTTTTGCGCCATAATAAAAACTTAAAGAAATATCTTTAAGCACCTCTTTATCGGGTGGATACTTTTTGCACACCTTGTGCATATAAAAAACGAACTTTTCGGGAGCTTTATTTTCTGCCATAATGGGAAGATAGAAAATTGTCTATCCCAGCAATAGCTTCATTATAACTGCCTATTAAAACATCCTGTAAAATATCTTTTGCCTGCGTATATTGCAACTCGTTGACCGCCTCGTTAATAACGCTGAGATTCATCGTTTTAAGAGCATCTCTTAGTTTGACTAGAGTTTCTGCATCAGGAAATTTTTGTTCTTTATGCTCATTGAGACGCTGATTTATATCGTCTAAAAGACGTTCAAAATCCGTTAAGAATCTAGCCGTATGCGCTTTTATAAACTCTGCGTCTCCCATTTCCAATGCCTTTGCAGCTTCGGACATATCCTCTGCTCCTATGTTTGCCAAAGCGCTCTTTAACGCATGAACATAGATGGCGTATAAAGGATAATCTTCGGTTTCAAAGCATTTCTTTATTTCCTTCATTTTCTTGAGCCCATCTTCGTAGAATACGGCAAGCATTTGCAAATCAATTTTAAAATTGTGTTTGCTGCCCTCCTCTGCTTTTTCCTGTTTTTCCTTTGGAATCCATGCTTCCAAAATAGCATTCAATTTAACAACGTCAATGGGCTTTGAGAGAAAATCGTTAAAACCATTTCCCAAAAACATTTCTTTTATGCCTGAATGCGCATTTGCGGTTAATGCAATAATCGGCAAATTATACCCCGATTCTCTTATGCGCTTTACCACCTCCACGCCTCCCATCTCCGGCATCATGTGATCCATAAATATCAAATCATAAGGATTATTTTTAACCAATTCAATAGCTTCAAGACCGCTTTTGCATAACTCTATTTGCGCTTTGTATGGCTGCAGCAGGCCCTCGGCTACTTTCAAATTTGAATTTATGTCGTCAACAATAAGAATTCTCGCATTTGGTATATTAAATTTAATCGCAATGTCAATATTTTTTCTTCGCTCAATCGCAATATGTTCAGATGAAAGTATTTTTTGAGGCAGCTTAACTATAAAAATACTGCCCTTTCCGTAATCCGACTCCACGCTTATGCTTCCACCCATAGCCTCAACAAGATTTTTCGTTATAACGAGCCCAAGCCCTGTACCTTCAATGTCTTTGTTCGCCGCTTTGTCCACTTGAACAAATTCNCCGAACAATTTGCCCATATCTTCCTTTTTTATNCCCCTGCCGCTGTCCACAACTTCTGCNGTAAGAAGAATATTATTTCCAGTTATTTTTCCGTAAATAGAAAAAGATATATATCCGCTTTTCGTGTACTTAACAGCATTGCTCAAAACATTAATCAGAATTTGCCGAATTCTTATTTCATCGCCAAACAGCAAATTCGGAATGCGATTGTCCACATTTACGGCAAACTTCAAATCTGTAGCCACAACTCTTACCTTGATAATGCTAATAACGTCATTTATCATAGACGAGAACTCATAAGCACTCGGAACGATTTCAAGTTTTCCGCTTTCTATTTTTGAAAAATCCAAAATCTCATTTACTATCAGCAGCAATTTTGAACTCGCCTTTTTAATCGCAAGAATATGTTCGCGAACAGTATCCGGCATTTTCTTTCGCAAAGCGATCTCTGCCATTCCCGATATTGCATTCATAGGAGTTCTTATTTCGTGGCTCGTTTTTGCAAGAAAATCGCTTTTCGCTTTTGTGAGCTCATTTAGTTTTTGCCGCCTCTCCCAAGACTGGTACTTTATATTGTTTATGGTAA
>WQSA01000051.1 GCA_009788135.1 Candidatus Fibrimonadales bacterium | reverse complement strand
GAAGCGTAATAGCGATGCTCCAGATTTTTCGCTATAACCTGATCGTATGAAAGAGAAAGGAAATCTGCGTTCTGGCGCTGAAATTCTCTTGCAAGGCTTTTCACAGTCTGGGGAATTGTTGCGCTGAACATTGTGCAGGAAATCTGTTTTGGCAAGTAGCGGCGAATTCGCTGCATATCGGGATAAAAGCCCATGCCAAGCATTTCGTCTGCCTCGTCCATAATCAAATCCCGAACGCTTCCAAAATCTATGTTGCCACGCTGAGCGTGGTCCAGCAAACGGCCCGGCGTTGCCACTATTATATGCACACCGGTTCTCAATGCGCGAATTTGATTTTCAAAACCTACTCCGCCAAAAATTGCGCAGGAGCGAATGCCAATATTTTTGGAAAGTTTTTCTGCCTCGCCGTGAACCTGCAGCGCAAGCTCGCGAGTGGGAACCAGAATAAGAACCTGAGGAAAAATATGCTCTGCAACTATCACCTGCAAAATAGGCAGCAAAAACGCTCCGGTTTTCCCGGAACCTGTTTTGGACTGAATAAGCATATCCCTGCCTTCAAGCATATATGGAATAGTCTTTTTCTGAACAGGCATCAACTCGTTCCAGCCGAGTTCCTTAACCGTTTCCCTCAAACCCTGAGGCAAATCTTCAACGGAATAATCCGGCAGTTTATTTTCCGGTTCTTTTATTTTAGAGGGCGTTGCAAAAGGAGAGTCGCTATCCATTACTGTATATCCACCAAAATGCTTTCATCTCTTTTTGCGCCAATGGAAATCATCCCTATTTTAACGCCAGCAAGTTCGGAAAGTCGTATTAAATATTTTTGCGCATTCTCTGGCAAATCGTTCCATGAACGGCACTTGGAAGTGGAACATTCCCAGCCCGGCATGGTTTCATAAACAGGCTCGCAAAGAGCTACCTGAGCCAGGCTATTTGGAAAATGCAAAACTTCGCGGCCTTCAATTTTATAGTCCGTGCAGATTTTTATTTCCTTAAAGGTATCCAGCACGTCAAGCTTGGTTATGGCCAAATGAGTCAAGCCGTTCACAGCGGCAGCCTTGCGAACAACGGGAGCATCAAACCATCCGCAACGCCTAGGCCTTCCGGTGGTGGCTCCATATTCTCCGCCAATGCTGCGAAGTTTTTCGCCAATTTCGTTTTGAAGTTCAGTTGGGAAAGGCCCGTTGCCCACCCTTGTGGTGTAGGCTTTCACAACGCCTATCACCTGCTCTATTGCCGTTGGTCCAACTCCGGAACCACAGCTTGCATAGCCAGCTACCGTGTTAGAAGAAGTGACAAAAGGATAAGTTCCATGATCCACATCTAAAATAGTTCCCTGCGCGCCCTCAAAAATAATCTGCTTTTTCGCTTTTAAGCTCTCTTGCAAATAAGGAGAAATATCGCAGATATAAGGTCTCAACTGCTCGCCAAGCTCTAAATACTCTTTTATAACGGGTTCCGAGTCTATGGCCTCGGCTTCAAACATTTTTTTGAATTCCTCGTTCCTGAACCCGGCTATATCCTCTATGCGAGGTCTTAAATCCTGTTCGCTCAGCAAATCGCCGACCCTCACCCCGTGCCTGTTCACCTTGTCACTGTAACAGGGACCAATGCCTCTGCCTGTAGTTCCAATGGCAGACTTTCCGGCTTTGGCTTCCTTCAATTTATCGCAAGCTATGTGCCAAGGCAGCACAACATGGGCATTTTCAGCTATTAAAATTCGGTTTTCAACGGAAATACCCTTTGAAATAAGGTCTTTTATCTCTAAAATCGCCTGTTTTGGGTCAAAAACAACGCCGTTCCCTATGATGCAAATCTTGTTTGCATGCATTATCCCGCTTGGAATAAGGTGAAAAATAAACTCTTTGTCGTCCACTTTTACCGTATGGCCGGCATTAGCGCCACCCTGAAACCTGACTATTATATCTGCATATAATGTTAAAAAATCAACGATTTTGGCCTTGCCTTCATCGCCCCACTGCGAACCTACAATCACTCTATTTGGCATAAGGCAAACAAAATACAAAAAAATCTACCGCTTTCGATTTTTTTTTTGTATTTTTATGATATATGCAAAAGGGTTCTTCTATGCGAAAATGCTTTTTTGGCGGTTTATTAACCGCATCGGCGCTCGTTATTTCTCTGGCTTCCTGCGGAAAACTTTCCGAACAGGCCGATTGGCGAAATAAAGAGCTAACTACTTCCTTTAGAGCAAAAGGTATCGACGGATACAGTTTTGAAGGCGCCCAAGGCGAAGGGGCAGACTTTCAGAACGCCACCGGTCGAGGCCCTTCGTTCAAGAGAGCGGAGCTCGGCTCTGCGAAATTCCAAAACTCCATGTTGGAAATCCCGGACTTTTCCGGAGCTAACCTGGCTGGAGCCAACTTCTCAAGCGCAGATATACGAGGCGCCAATTTCTCAGACGCAAACCTCGAAGGTGCAAACTTCTACAGGACAACGCTATTAAACGCCGAAGGCACCATAGAAAGGGCGACTAACTTTTCCGGAGCCTCGCTTACAAGGGCGAACCTCACCTCAATGAAGGTATCTGAGGGTCTAAGCTTCAAGAACACCGACTTGACGGGCGCGAAAATTATAGGAGTGGACTTAACCGCTGCCGATTTTGGCGGAGTTGTAGCCCAGAACACCGATTTCACCAATTCCGAGCTTGCAAACTCCAATTTCAAGGGAGCTCAGGTTACGGGAGCGAATTTCTCCAAATGCAATTTGACAAACGCCAACTTTGCAGATGTGGATTTGAACAATTCAAATTTCACCGGAGCTGGTTTGCAAAGAGTGAATTTCTCCGGAGCCGTGTTTGGCAATGCCAATTTCACCAGTGCAGATTTTTCTCTGACTTCGTTCAGCAATGCGGATTTGAAAAGAACAAAACTTCAGAAAGCTATTTTTGCGCAAGCTACCGTGTCTGACATGGATTTTAACAACATGACGATAACCGGAGTGGTATTTGACAAAAGCACGGTTAGCGGCTCGTCATTTATAGAGACAAAAATGGTTGGAGCTAGCTTCTTTGACGCGGTTGTTGATAAATGCGATTTCATAAGCGCAGACATGAAATCCGCCGTTTTTGACGGCACAGATATGAAGCGTTCTCAATTTATAAAAGCAGATTTGACAAAGGCAAACTTTGCGAATTCCACTTTGGACAGAATTATATTCAACGAAGCTTCTATGGTAAACGCAAATTTTGAAGGCGCGAAACTGAGCCAAGTCAGCTTTGCAAACGTTGATATGCAAAATTCAAAATTCAACGCTGATACAAGACTTGACAAAGTTGATTTTTCCGGAGCGAATTTATCTCGCTCAAAAATGGACAAATTCCAGGCAAACGGAGTTGTTTATAACAATGCCACGAATTTCCCATCTGGTTTTGACCCTGATAAAAATGGTTTTATAAATGCAGATGGCGGTGGCCGTAGCGGCGGTTCCAAAAAGAAAATATCCTCCGATGATGACGGAGGATTTGACGAAGCTCCTCCAGCTCCTCAGATAAAGAAAAGACAAAAAGCGGCAGATGAAGATGAAGATACTGGCTCCGCCAAGAAACGTGCGAGACCTAAAAAGAAATAGTGTTCTTTTTTTGCATACTCTTTTTATTAACGGTTCTTTCCGCCACGGCGGAAACACCTTCTTGGAAATTGCAAATTACAGGCAATAAGGTTTACAGCGAAAATTTTCTGATTGAACAATTGGACTTGCCTACCGAAATGGACGTGATTTCGCCAGAAAGGCGAAGCTTTATAATTAAACTTGCAAAGGGAAATCTGGACTACTTTTACCAGAATAACGGCTATTTCAGCGAAAACATTTCGCTATCCATAAGCGAAGAAATGGCAGATACCGTAAAGGTGGAGGTATATACATTTAGCATATATGAGGGAGAAAAGTATAAATTCGGCTCTGCAGCCATTGTGCTTAACGAAGGCGTGGCTCTTATAGATCCCGACAAACTTTCCGTTCCAAAAGGCGGAATTTACGATCCTGAGGTTATAAGCAATGACAGAAAAACAATAGAAGACGTTTACCTTAAACAGGGCTATCTGCATATAACGGTTGAACATTTGGAGCTTATAGACACAACGGATAAAAAAGTAAACGTTCATTATTTCACAAACCCAAAGCATCAGGTTGTCATGGGGAATTTCAACAGCAAAACTTTTCGCGCCGGTTTATTGCCCGGGCAAACCGAACCGGAAACAGGGCTTTCAGATACGGCTTGGCTAAACAAGCTCTGGGAAATAAAGCGAGATTCCATAGTGAATCAAAAGTATTTCTTTTCATTCAGAACAAAATTGCTCTCAACGCAATTGTTTTCTCAGGTTAAGCTTGAAGATTCATTGCAGGAGAATGGACTCTCAAATATTTCATTGACCGTTTACGAAAGAGTTCCCGGAGAAGCGAATTATGGATTCTTCTTTGAGCAGATTTACGGTTTTGGAATTTCGTATTCCGCTTTGCACAAAAATTTGTTCGGCTCTTTTCACGAGGGCGGCGCCAGCGTTATGCTTGCGCAAAATCGCCAGGAACTCTCTTTGAACTACGCCCATCCATTGCTTTTTGGAACTCGCGTGTCTTGGATACCTACTGCCATAAGGCTTGATGAGAGGATATTTTTCAATCACGAAAAATTGCCCGCTCCAACCAATCCAGACAGCCTTGTTGAAAGATGGGAGATTGTGAACAGAGCGAATTTGTCTTTTGGCCTTTCCGCTCGCAACCACATTCGCAACAGACATACGTTTGACTTCAGATTTTTGAAATTGCAAGGCGAAGGAGATGAAGATGCAAAAGATTATTTTAAGGTGAAATACGAATGCGGGCTTACTTTTGATTTTACAGACAACAGCTATGATCCGATTAGAGGATTTAAATTCACTCCCAATGTTGGCGCAGGCGGCGAATTGCAACATGAATCTTTTGGCAAAGTGAAAGATTCAAAAATTTCGGATTTTTGGAAAGTAGGATTGGAACATGGATTCTTTTATACGGAAACATCAGCTTATATCTATTCCCCCATATTTCGAAGATATTTGCTAAGCGCATTTGCTTTTAGCTATGGAAATATTTTCAACAAGGCTCCTAAAGACGATGCAGAAAGTTTTTATCAGGGTGGCAGCAGAACTTTGCGCGGTTATAAATTCAGAACGGTGTTTCCATACAAAATGGAAAATGACACAAGCAAAGCGGGCGGCCATTCTCCCGAATATTTCAGAGTAAATGAGGAACTCAGATTTATCACGCCTTGGAAACCGCTGAGAAATTGGCAGCTTGTGCAATTCACGGATTGGGTTCATATAAGCGATTCAGACGATTCTTTCAACTCAGCGCAAGAAATGTCGATAGGCATGGGAGTGCGCTATAAATGGCAGTTCTTAACTTTTCGTTTAGACTACGTTTTAAAAACGCAGTTCACGGATTTCAAAACCGACAAATTCTCATGGTCGCACATAGTTTTTGATTTATCCCAAGCGATTTGAATATCTCCTTATATCCACAAACGATGCCACAAGCGGGAGTATCACTATGTGAGCGATGGCTATGCTCAAAATTCCTATCACAGTTACCACTCCAAGGCTCTTTAAGCCCGGGTGAGAGGAAAAACATACGCTCGCAAAAGCTACTATCGGGATTACGTAAGAAATTAGCACTGTTATGCCGCTGCTGGCAAACACAAATCTGAGCGAACCAGTTCCCTCATCCCAGTATCTTTGCCACAGAAACAAGGAACCATCTATGGAAATGCCTATCAAAAAAGGCAATGCCAAAATGCTGTAAACCGTAAGCGGAATGTTTAGCACATGCAAAATTCCGAAAAACCATGCAAAACCAAAAGCAGGAGATACCAAAATTAAAAATATGCGATTTCTGCTGCTTTGATAAATTAAAAGCCAAAGCAAAATGGCCGCCCCGCCAAGTCCCGTGCAAAAAGCCAATTGCGGCAAACTCAAATCAAACAGAGCCGCGCGTATTATAGGTTCCCCGGTACTTTTAAGAGGGATGCCAAAAATGGAAATTTCCCTTACGCTCCTGGCAAACCTGCGGCACTCAATCCCATTGTCAATATCAAATGCCGGGAAAATAAAACCGAACTCCCCAATGCTGCCGTCTTTGCCTAAAAATTTCATCTGATAACTTTCTGGCAAATCAACCGTTCCAACTAGTTTCAAACTCCAGTTCTCCATAATCTTATTTACATTCGCCGAATCGCTACCTTGCAACTTCTCCAATATTTCAGGAGTCAAAGCCGCATGAATTTCCCTTAAAATTCTCAGCTTTTTATCCTGCTCCCTCGGCAAAAGACTCGCTAAAGTCACCCAGTTTATCTGAGGATAATTGTCCACTGCATATTCTGCAAATCTTGCGCTCGGAAAAAATACTATAACTGGCTCTGCGCTGTATTCGCCAATGCTTCTCAAAGTTTCATACACAGGCTCAGAGGGTTTTGGAAATTCCGTTTTTGAAAAGCGATACTCCATTTCCGGGAAAATTCCATAAACAGCAAGCGCTGTGGTTGCCAAAAAAATTGATAGCGGATATCTTTTACCCACGCTCAAATGCTTTGGCGAAAAATCAGAAAACTTGTAGGTTATTTTTACAAACAGACGAAATTTGTGTTTTCTTTGCAAAACTATAAGCATCGCAGGAAGCACTGTGCTTATGGCTATCCAGTTAAATAAAATCCCAAGCCCTCCTGCCAACCCAAGCTCCCTAATACCCTGCAATGGAACTGACAGCAAACAAAAAAACATGGAAGAACTTATGAATGCGCTAACTGCAAAAGGCTGCCCTATGCCCAGCAAAGTGCTTTCCAGCGCAAGTTTCACGCTCAAGCCTTTTTGCATCTCTTCCGTATATCTGGAAAGCAAATGCACTGCATTTCTCCCTCCTATAGCCGGTATAATCAAACCAAGCATTATAGTCAGTATGTTTATTCTGCCAAACAGCACTGCAGCAGCAGCGAAAGTCCATAGAGCGGCCATGCCCAGACAAAGCGCAGTTACAAAAGAGATTGCCGGTATTCTAAAGCAGGAGGCTACGAATATCGCAAGCAGGATTGCAGCAGAAACCATTGCCAAAGTTCTCAGCTCAGACAATACGGTTCTGCTGCTCGCTATAAAATCGTATATTGCTCCCCCGTAAAGCACTTCCATATTTTCATGGCTTATCAAAGAATCTGCTTTTGCTTTTACAAAGCCATGCAATTCTCTCATATCCATGAGATTTGAATTGTCTTTTGCGGGATAAATTTCGAGCACGCGCACTGTTCCGTCTGCGTTGCCCCTAAAGCTTTTGAGCCTGTGGTGGTATTTCTGCTCAATGTCTTCCAAAGAAAAAATATTGCTTGCTTCGGAAGTGTCTTTTACCAGCTGCACTATAAATGGATTCAGCTTTTCCTTTTGCTTTGCGGTGAGTTCTTTAATTCTGTTGTCTATTGTTTCCAAATCTGAAAGATTTATGTACAACAGCTTGTGCTCAATGTAAAAATCAGATTCCGTGCGGTACTCCGCCATGTTCACAAGCGGGTTCTGTTCCAAAGTTTTTGCCAGCCTGGATATAAAGGCTGCATTTGCCGCGCTGTCCAGGGATTTTGAAAGAACTATCAAAGATTGCCATCCACCGAATTTTTTGCGCACGCTGTCCTGCGCTATTATTGCAGGATGCTCTTTTGGGAGTAAATCGGCCAAGCCAAGCTCCCAACGAAGATTTGAAACTGGATATACGCTCAAAACAGACAATATCAAGGAAAAGATTATTATCAATCCAGGCGCGTTCTGCAAAAACAGCAAAAATCTTGTTAGAAAAGAAAACATTTGTAAATTCTTAATTTAGTAAATGAAAATAGTCTTTATATTGCTTTTTCTTTTGGCGTTTTGCGCAAGCGCGCAAGAGGCTGGCGAAGACACGTCTGTTGTGAAAATAGAGCACAAAAGCATATTGCTAAGCGCCGTGTCTTGGCCCTTTGTATATATTGTCCAGCCTGCCATTGAATTTTTAATATATCCCGTTATACCGCCGCTAATCTATATGTCAAGGGAAAACCTTATAGACAAGGGAGCCAATCTAATAACTTTCGGCGAAAACAAGCAAATAATGTTTTACCCGCTGATAAATACCAAAATCGGCAGCCAAGCAAATATAGGCTTTGCGTATTGGCATTCCAATCTTTTTTTAAACGACGATAATATGTTTTTTTCTCCGCATCTTTTTGTCAACTCAGACTGGGACGCAACCTTGCGCTATCAAAAAAAGAGAATTCTCGGAAGTTCCTTTTATTGGGGGTTGAACGCAAGCTATAGGGAAGACGGAGACAATTTATTCAGAGATATAAAAGGGTATCAATATTCCTATTCCGACAGTTCCGTTATCTCTTCTCCATATATTGGATTCAATTTATTTGGCAATTGGGGTTTGGAATTTGGCGCAGGTTTGAATTTTTACAGATTTGATGAGCCAAACATCAACGATTCTGTTTTTACAGGAGAGGATGTTTCCAATAGAGGGTTCTACAGAAATTACCAAGCCTATCCGCTAACCATTTCCCTGCTGCACAATAGCCTTGACGTGCCATACGCCGCAACCAAAGGCCGCAAATTTTCCCTTAGCTACACTTATACGCCCGTAAGCCGCTACAATGGAAGTGCAGATCATAATTACCACGCTGTTGAAAGCCGCCTTGTGAATTATACTTTGCTTGGCAGCAGAAGCTATGCCATGACGGTAGCGGAGAGCAATGCCAGCAGGGAGAGACTGAAGAATCTCTCTTTTTCGGAAGCCATTGAAATGTTCAACCCGATCAATATAAGAGAAGAAGTCTTGGACAGGCGCGTGTTTATAACTCAGATAAAAGCTCGCTATATGATAGAAGAAGCAGAAGGCAAAGCTCCTTTCACGGCCATGGGCAAACTTGGCGGCAATTTTCCTCTTAGAGCTTATAAAGACGGTTATTTTACAGCACCTTTGGTAGCAGGCATTTCCACAGAATATCGATGGCCCATAGACCGTTTTGCCGATGCGCTTATCTTTAACGAATACGGCATATACGGAGAAGATTTCAGTAAATTATCCGCATCCAACATCAAAAATTCTTATGGTTTTGGTTTTAGAATTCGCACGCCCAATCTATTCATAACTCGCTTTGCTCTTGCCTTCCATGGTTTGCAGGGAATAACCTTAATTCTGACCACAAGGCCAGAGTTTCAGTGAGGTTTTTCTATATTAATCAACGATGTTTCGCATTTTATTTACATTGCTAATCTGCATTTCTTCGCTGTTTGCAGCGAACAATGCCAAAAGCGAGCCTGTTCTGCTTGAATCCATAGTTGCCGTTGTGGACGGCAAAGTTATTCTGCGCTCAGACTTGATGGCTCAGCTTTACCAATACCAGACCACGCCAGGTTTTTTGCAATTGCCGGAGCGCGAGCAAATGACCAGAGTATTGGATAAGATAATAGAGGAAAAAGTTTTGCTCTCGCGCGTTTCAAGAGATTCCATAACCGTGGACGACGTGGAGCTTACGCAGAGAGTAGATTCGCATGTAAAGGGCTTGGCCGCCAGGCAAGGCGCAACCGTAGCTGCGCTGGAAAAAGCCATAAAGGCACAGCTTGGAATTAACATGGCGCAGTACAGGGAAAAGCTGATGGAGAGATTCCGAGACGAAATGCTGCTCTCCCGCATAAGGCAAAAGCATGTGGGCATTATAAGCCCGACTAAAAAAGAAGTTGAAGAGTTTTACGCTATTTACAAAGACAGCATTCCCCGCCAATACGATTGTCTTTTGTTCAGCACAATAAGCCTGGCAATTGAACCGAGCAAGCAAATATCGGACTCCGTTAAAAACATGGCCCTTGCAATCATAGATTCTCTGGATAGGGGCGTACCTTGGACATTGATGGCAAAAAACAATTCGCAAGATTCTTTGAGCGACACTTCTGCTTATTTACGCAGAGGTTCCGGAGAGGCTGATTACGAAAGAGCAGCCATGAGGCTGAGGATTGGCGAGTGGGCTGACCAGCCTGTTTTAACAAAAGAAGGCTGGAATGTAATCAGACTTTTGGGAAAGAAAGATGATGGCATAAAAACCGCGCGCATTCTTTTAAGAGTGCATCCATCCAATGCAGATTCCGCTAACGTTCTGCGCAGGCTGGATTCGCTTAAGAGCGAGGTTGAAAGAGGAAAGATAAGTTTTTCAAAAGCGGCGGAGCAATTCAGCGCAGACAGGGAGACTTCTTACAAGGGTGGAAGTTTTGGTTGGCAAGAAAGGAAGCAGGTGGATCCAACTTATGGCAGAGTTATATCTTTTCTTGGCTTGGGTGAAATTTCAGTTCCAGAAATCATTGATGGTTCTTACAGGATTTTCCGCTTGGACAGCGAAGCTCCAATAAGAGAATACAATATGGAAGAGGATTATCCCATTCTTGAGAATATCACATCTTCGTATATGTCGAATAAAAAACTTCAATCTTTGATAGACCAGTGGAGAAACGAGGTCTATATAGATATAAGGTTGTAAATCTTATTGCCCGCTTTTACTATATACATTCCTTTTGTTTGAACCCCGATTTGCAATTGGGGCTTAAAATTTTCAGCCTTTACGGAGTATATTAGCACGCCTCGCAGGTTATAGAGTTCTACTTTTGTATTTGCCGGAACGTTTTGCAATATTATGGCATTGGGCACGGTATAAACGGATAGCTTGGCATTTGCAATATTTTTAATCGCTATAGGAGTGGTTACTGCACTGCTGCTACTGCTACTGCGAACGCTGCTGCTTGACGGAACGCTGCTGCTTGATGATGCAATGCTGCTGCTACTGGGGCTTGGAACGCAACTTGAAGCGCTCAGCTTGTTAACCTCGGAGTCGAAGAATGTCATGCGGCTGGTCCACCAGGTTTTCAACTTGCCTACCTCAGTTTTGTACTCAGCTTCGGTTTTCGGAATTGTGGGTTTAAAGCTTGAAGTTGTTTCATAAAGCCCGGTTGTAAAATTGGCTTGAGCGTGAGGTGCGAGAACATTGGCTATAGAATCTATGAATGCCGGTATTGTTTCAAAGAAGCTTTTGTTATTAGTCCAAGCTTCTTTAAATTTGCATCTGAATTGATTATCATCCCAAAGTTTTCTGTAAAAAGTGTTCTTGGGTCTTATGGCCTCGCTTGTTGTGTAAAAATGCTTTGGATAAGTATTCATTGACACGCTCGCTGCTAAATCAAAATCCCAAAGCGGACCAGCGAATATTTTTGTGCCTGCATCTTTGTAGGCGTAATTTGAGCCTGGCGGGTAACCTCCTTGAGCATCCGTTCCACTGTTGAAATCAAGATTATCAATAGCCTGCTGAATCAACACATATCTGGCCCAGCTATCAACGTCCATTTTGCTCCAAGGATCATTATTTTTGTCCACCCTGCTGAACATATCATTTATTTCTGTTTGAACAAATTTTACCGTATCATTGTTAATGTTGCAATTTTTTAGAGGATTGGTATCGCAGCCTCCCAGCTCCGGCGATCTTACGCGCACGTTTTTCATGGTCGTATAAGGGCTGGGCGCAGGAAATCCAACTTGATCCGATTCTAAATCGCGAAAATCAAATTCAACAAGAAAACCTCTCAGCTTGTCTATATCAACACGCCCAGGATGATCTTGAATCTGTTCCGTTAACTGATAAATCCCTCTATATTGATTATTCAGATACAGGTGTACGAATTCTGAGTTAGGCGTAAAGCCCGGCATAATTTTTTTGCCTAATCTGAAAGCAATGGCATTCAATGCGAAAGTTTGGTCATAATAGTTGGCAAGCAAATTCCAGCTTTTCGCAGCCGGCCTGCCAAAGAGACTTTGTTTTTTATCGAATTTAATCCTATAGGCTTTTTTCTTGTATTCAGGAAGGGCAGTGGAATTCCCTCGCACGCGAATTGAATCGCT
>WQSA01000050.1 GCA_009788135.1 Candidatus Fibrimonadales bacterium | reverse complement strand
CCGGCGGTGGTGGTAGAGAGCAATATTAGAATTGGAGCAGATTATGCGCCGATTACACAGTCTATACAGATTGATTTGGGCAATGAGGTCGTGCTTATAGAGGATCAAAATAGCCCTAGTTGGTTTAAGTATGCCATTGTTGTGAAACGTGCGGGAACGGCGACTGTGAATCTTTCCGTTGCGGATTTGGAACAGTCCAGTGGCCTTTATGAGAAGCTATTTATGGGTGAGATTGCTTCTATGAGTTTTAAGATTGGCGAGGGTGCCGGGAACAGGATAGATGTATTTTTGCCTGCGGTACAATATACTGGTATTGCTGAGAGCGATAATAATTCATTGCTTGCTCAGGCTCTCACGCTTAAGCTTACAGGTGAGGATGATGAAATTTTATTGTGGTTCAGATAGGAGATAAATATGATTTACAATAGTAGGAAGGCTAGAGAGATTGAGGTTAACGGCGTTAAGTTCTTTGTTAAGCCGTTTACGGTGTTGCAGCATGCGGAGTACGCAGAGATTCTAAATAGGGATGCTAGTGACAGCAAAGGTAATTTGCGTACTATTTATGCTGGCATGGAATATTTGTTGAGCAACGTTGTGGAGAATATTACGGGGCTTAAGGATTACGAAGGTAATGATGTAGATTTTAAGAGTGTTAATAAGCGTGAGTTTGCTGAAGGTTTTGGCGTTCAGGATGTTATTGACATTACGAATGCGATTAGTGAGATGAACCGGCTTTTGGAAGCCGATAAAAAAAAATTCTTGTCGCAAGCGGAGTCTGGAACGGGCTCTTGAAGGGCGAGGATAAGGGGTTTGAAGTATGTGGAGAAATGGTGCAAACAACAGCGAATCAATATATTTTTACCGACGCAGGGCAAGATTTCCGCTTGCTGCTGAATTGTCTTTATGCGTACGAGAAGCATGGTATTTTACCTTTCGCTGGTGGCTTTTTGGAGCAATCGGCGATGTTTGGAGAGGCTGTGGAAGCTTGGGGAATGGCTCCATCGGTTTTTATGGGACAGAAGAGGAAGATGCAGGAGTTGTTGAAGGGATTGGGAGCTTTTGGAGGAAAAAGGAGGTGATGGTATGAGTTGGTGGAAAGGTTTGGTAAAGTTAATTGGATGGGGAATGGTTTGCCTGGCGGTGATGGGGTGCAGTGAATTAATTCATGTTTTAACTCAAAAAGAGATAAAGTATGAAGTAACAGGAACATCATATTTGGTTAGTATTACTATACTTAATGCATATGGAGATTCTGAAAAATTCAGTAGTATTCCTCTACCTTGGAGAGATAGTTTCTTTGTAGCAACACCTTATTCTGCTTATGTTTCTGCACAAAATAAAGCTATTTTTGGAGATGTTGCTGTAAAATTATATGTGAATGGAAAAGAGATTCGTGCAGTAACAAATTCTGGATATGATGCGATATCTACTATTGCAGAAACTATTGAATAGGAGTGGAGAGTATGGCAGAGAGAGATGAAGTAGCTGAAGAACATAGGAGACAGGAACAAATACTGCGTATGAAAGAAAAGTACGCTAAAACAGATGCAGAACGTAAAGATATAGCAATAGCTCTTACTGACTTAAAATACGCAGAAGAATTAAGACTTGCTGAAGAATACGAAATTGCAACATCAAATATGAGGCGAAGAATAATAGAAACTCAAGAGGCTGAAATTAAAGCGATAAAAATAGCTGCTTGGGAACAAGAATGGCAATTAAGGGAAGATGCAGCTAAAGATGAGGAAGAACGTATCAATATTCAAATGGAACGTGCGAGAGCCAGATATGAAATGGAAGCAAGAACTGCAGGTGAGAATATTGAATATTTGGATGAAATTTATAGAGCTAGCGAAGCGGAAAGAGAACGACTTGAATGGCAACTTGTGCAAGTGAGAGCAAAGGCTGCGGAATACTATTTAAATTTATCTAGTGAAGTAGCAAATGGCATTGTGGGAATTGGTCAAGCATTAGGATATAAAATGAAAGAAATGGCCATAGCTGAAGCCTTGATAAATATAGCTCTAGGTATTACTAAAGCGATTGCATCTTTTCCGTTTCCAGCCTTTCTTGGTCCTATGGCGAAAGCAATCGCAGTTGGAGCTCAGCAAATAGCTACAATATCAAGAGCGAAATTCGCCACAGGAGGCATAGTAGGCGGCAATTCTTTCTCTGGCGACCAAGTGCCCATAAGAGTCAATTCTGGAGAAATGATACTCAACAAAGAACAGCAAAAAACGCTTCTCAACATAGCCAATGGCAGCGAGCAACAAGATAATCGCCAACCAATAAACATAACATTTGCGCCAAACATTTCTCCAGGCATCAATTCAGAAGATGTAAAGAAAATGTTGCGAGAAAATCAAAGTTTATTCCGTTCGTTTATGGCGAACGAAGTTTCCAGAGGACTTTCTTCTGCGGGAGTGTTTGCATGAAAAAAAATATAGCTATATTGTTGTTTCTATTCGCACAGTTCTCTTTTGCAAACTCCAGTTTTATGCTTGGAGCAAAAACTTTTACTCTTGATTTTAAAGGTTATTCTGGCTTTATGCTTGAATTGGGCGGCAGCACTGGTATTCCAATGACTAATGAAAATTTGTTTTTGGGTATACTATCAGGTTTTGGATTCGCAAGTAATAGTTATTCTGAACAAATCCCTGGTTTTATTTCGGATGAAATAACAATAAAAGCCTCATCTACAGTTTTGCCTATAAAATTATTTTTTTCCTATGGATCATTTGGCATAAACTTGGGGACTTTATTAACTTTTTGGAATGTAAAAACAGATGGATATGGATTAAGCACAGACCTATCAAATTTTAACGATAAAGGGACTAAGGCTTATCTTGATTTCGGCATAATGCTTTTTCCAGTAGAAAATTTTTCTATCGGATTAGATGTAATAACAAGTGGCTCCGCAACAGGATTTGCGCTTGGAATTAATTTTCGTTTCGGCAAACAAAGTAATAACAAAGAAAACAATAATTATAGTGGCTACACTAGCGAAGAAAATGACTGCTTACTTAAAGCCAATTCTATTTTATATGCTTATATTGAAGAGGAAGAAGACGAAGAATATAAAGGAGATGCTGCGAAGGACGATAGTGTATCCGAAGAAGAAAAGAAAAATATTGCCGTTTGCATTGAACTCAAAAATAATAAAAAAAGATGCTTGAGTTTAAAAAATAAATATTGGTTTGAAAATAAATCTTTGGAAGTTATTAGGGATTTTAAAAAAGAAACTTTCTTTTTGCAATGGAACAAGTTACCCGTTGCTATTCCATACAGCGAATTTTTCCCAAATGGTTTTTGCGAATTTGAATTTGACAAGCAGCATAATAACAATAATGATGATTGTGTTAGTGAAAAAAATGCTCAGTTAATTAGAGCCGATTCTATTTTATACGCTTATGTTGGAGGAGGTGAAAATGGAACAAATGAAAATATGTCAATCTGTATTGTACTTCAAAATAATAAAAAAAGCTGTTTAAATTTAAGTGATGTATTTTGGTTTAAAAATAGATCTTTGGAAGATATTAGAGATTTTAAAATTGGATTGACATATATAGAATGGAATCAGATATCAGCTTCCATACCATATACTGATTTTTTTGAAAATATGAGGTATAAATGTCAAAATTAGCAGAAAAATTTAATAAAGTAGCAAAAACGACCTTATCTATGGAAATTTTTGCGTGACGATTAATGATAAAACAATAGGAATTTTAAGTTCTGCTGTTTCTTATGAAAGCGGCATTTCTTTGAAGGCCGTGAATAGGCGTACTGAAGTAATTGATTACGGCATTGAATCGGATCATTTGTCTGCAAAAATTTCAATATGGGGAACTATGGCAGAAATAATTGAATTTAGGAATGCGATGCCTGAAGTATCTAGTATTCAAAGAATAACTTTCAGCAAACGTGAAATGCCTTTCGGCCCAATGTTTAATTGTGAAGGAAACTATAAATATAAATTTATAGACATAGATTACATGGCAACTAATAATAAAGATATTGCACAGATGTCGTTTCAAATTGCCGCTTTGTGGAATAATCTAGAATCTGTTTGGGCTTATGATTCTACGGAATTTGATCTTGCAAAGTTTGCAGTTCAAGGAATAAAAAGAGAGTCCGAGGAAAGCAAGTCCATAGCCCAAAAAGAATCTGGTTGGTCAGCGTTTAGGCATGGCTGGAGCAGACCAGAATTCACGCTATCGCTTCTGGCAAATTCGCAAATTATGGGAGGTGCCATAAGACAACTTCTGGAAACCAGAGCTACCCCAATTTTAATTGAATGTAACCCGTCAATGCTTTTGATGGATTCGCAAAGCGAAAAGGCTTATTGCATATCGTTCGGCAATTTGCACAGACTTGGAAATTCAAACCTGTGGCAGGCTGATTTCAATTTCGCGAGGGCAGCCGATGCGAATAATCTATAAGCTGCTAATAGATACCGAAAGAAAAGATTTGCCTAGCAATCCTTCAGTAGGCTTTCAAAATGGCGTTTACCATTTTTCGACAGCGCCTTCAAATGACTTTTACGATTGTCTAGAAGGAAATAGCTTCTCCAATATATCGCAGCAGAACTTAATTGCGAAAGGGGGTGAATTTTCACAAATGGAAGATGTATCGGTAAAAATCGTGTCTAACAATATCATGACTCATATCTCGCAGAACGAAATAGAATTACTTGGCCGCAAAGCATCAATGCTTGCGGAAATAAACGGACTGGAGAAAAGCATCTTCGAAAAAATGTTGATCACAAGCTACCCGCAGATCGACTCGATTTCGTTCGAGATAAATCTGAGCGACTCCACTCTTGCAAATGCTGGCCAAGTCAATCTTAAGGTCCCACAGGGGTTTGGTGGTAACAGCCAGCTTGAAACTTCCTACGGCAGACGATGCCTACTTAAAGCCTACAAACAAGACTCTCTTCCAAAATCAGCAAGTCAGGGCATAAAAAGCAATCTGGCAAGCTATCACAAGATTCCTACTCCAGAGTTGGAACAATACGCCCAAGACCCGCAAAAAGATGAGCTACTTATAACGCGCAACGGGCAACCAGCATTCGCAAAAAATTTCACAGTCTATCAAGTCCTGAATGCGGGAACTGGAGAGCTGGCCAAGATGTTGGTGAGCGATGCAATAGACAGAAGATCGCCAGAAATTTCCAACCTGGAAGGAGGCAGCATAGAGATATGCGCTGGCAAAAGCAAGGGAAACTCGTTCAGAGTTACAAAAGTAGATGATATTGCAAATACGAGTCAAATTTTCACGGTTCCCGTAGACGTAATATTCTCCCTGAACTCCCTGCGGTTTAGCATACCGTCTGGCCTAGCTGGGCGAGAAAGCATCAGTTCGGGAACTTTATACCAAACAGTAGCGTCAAGCACAACAGAACGGCAAATGCAAATCGGCGACAACAAAATCACCGCCACCTTGGAATATTGGCCAGCTCCAGCCGAAGGCACCATCAAAATAGAGCTTAGAGACCGATTTGGCGAAATTTTATTTTCCGCAGAGGCGACTATACGACGTGCTTATGCAACATCAAAAATTACTGTATCCGTCCAGTTCCACTCAAGCAGAGAGCTTGGGACGAATACCTACAGGATAATTACGCTGGATAAACCTGTTGATGCCGGAGAGATACTGACGGAAAGCGAAGTAAATTTCAACTACCTTAGAGAAATGCCAGGAGTGATAGGAAAATACAGCTTGGCATATCCTGGAGGGGTTGCCAAAGCCGTGGAACGAGCGATAACGCATAGCCTGAAAGTCGATTCTCAGAACGCAAACATTCCTGATGATATTTCCGTATTTAGATGCGTTGACAAGAGCATAAAATATGCCGTGCCTCATTTGCCAAACATAGAAATATCCCCAGACTATGGTAAGCCCAACGCAAAAATAATCAATGACGATGGATCGCTTTCCGATGTGCGTCTCGTTTTTAATACGATTGAGAGCAATGCAAATCGTACGATCATAGAATTCCCCATCAGCCACGATGGCAAAACTACCGTGACCGAAAGTGCGCAGCATAGCCCACGGTGGAGGACGATAAATAGCCAGACAGCACTATGGTCGAAAAGAACTCCGCCTGAAACGGTCACCTTATTCCCAAATGAAGGAGATATTGTGACGGAAGATTACGAACAGAGGGAAAGGTTCGAACATAGCATACGGGTTGAAATGAAAAGCGGAGATCCAGGCATTATGGCATTGCAGACAACAATATATTGGCGTATAGACGATCTGGATTCCAGAGGCGGATACAAAATTAAGCCAAGGTTTTCCTTCTGGATGGACATACGGTGCTCCATATCGGCAAGGGCAATCCTCGTAGATGATGCTGGAAATGCAATAGCAACCAAAAATTATCTGGACGATCGCACTGGATACGGCCCAAACATTAAAATTTCGCTCACCAGAGGTAAATATAGCAGCGAAGGGCCTGATGCCGATGCACAGAGGCTTATGGAAGAACTAAGAAATATCTTCGCATTCGATTATGACTCTAGTGCAAAGTACATCTATTTGCAGCTACTCTTTGAATTTCCACTGGGAGGGCTTTCGCAAAGAGGGATTTTATGCCTGTCAGCTCTACCCGTCCTATGCGAACGAGAAATCGACATAGATAAAATTCTTATCATAGGCAATCATGTTTATACTGGCGATGCATCTGAATACGGCCCTATCAAAGAAACCGAACGTTTATGCGAGGATTACGGTATAAATGTGGATGAAAGCAGTTTTGATAATGCAAATGAAAATATCCAGAATGAGATAGGTCTAAGTTCAGGGTCAAGAGACGAGCAAAGCTCATTCATACTACTTAAACATGGCGACAAATTTGCAAATAAGCTTGCGGAAATCTGTCGTGCAACAAATGTTTCAATGTACACTGATGGTTCAAAACTGTATGCAAGGCACTTCCAGTCTGCCCAAATGGAGTGGACAATAAAGCCGAAAGATGTGATAAAAAGTAGCTTCCGCATTAGACCTACAGACGCAGATTCAATCGCTACAGAATGGAGTTTTGAAGCATATACATGGGATGGTCTAAGAACTTTCGCAATGAGCACCGTCACTGAGGATTTGAGCCAGGAATGGCCTCCAGCAGGAGAATCATTCAATGCTGCCTTGTATCTCCCAGAGTATATGAGCATAGGAGGATTTGGCGCAAGCAATTTCTCCGAAATAGATATTACAAAACTTCGCATAGGCTATGCATACAGAGCAAATATATCCGAAGGATGGTGCGAGGTGTACTGTGTCTTGGTTGACTTGAGAACTAGCAAATCTGGAACGAGTACGAGCCCGTACAGACATGTTAGCGCGCAAGCATTGTTTACAATAACCGAATACATTACTCGGCCTAACGGATCCAGAACGAGCTCTGCGCTCGAAATAACTCCATTGAAACAGAACAGCTACTGGAGCGAAATGATTGGCGGAAGCATGAACGTAGGTTTTAGTTCAGCTTCGACTTTGTCGCGAATATCCAAAGAAGCTTTCACAAAAACAAGACGAAAAGCAACGCTTGACGAAAGATACTCTAAGCATAAAATAGCAGCTTTTGGCGCGGATAGATTCTGGCTGCAAAGCTTTCTCTTGACTGCATCTCATAATGCATTTATTAAAAACGTCATGTCCTTTAGCGTTCCAATTAACCTTTTACAGGAAGGATGCTTGGCAAGCCTTTTACTCAAACGTATCAAACTGGGATTTGGGAAGTTCACGAACAGGCCCATAGAAGCATGGATAACAAGCTATGTGTTTGCGCCAGCGGAAGACGTGGTGCAAATCGAATGCATAAACTCAGAACCTAGGCAAGAAAATCTTTGGTTCAATGAGAATTTGTTGGAAAATCAACTAACCATTAACGAGGGAGAGTCTACCCAGGACTACTATCAGGAGAATCAATAATGGCAACTCAAGCGGCAATCGTAATACGTAGAATAACCGAATACGCAGCAGAGCTTAGAGGCGGCGCAAGGCGGTTGGAATTCGGGCAATGGGGTTTTGCCACGGAAGATGGAACTCTTGTCGTGAGAGATTTGAAAGGCAATTTCCATGACATAAAGACCAGCACTTCTATGCTAGATGCCATTCTAATCAAAGAGCCTGTTGAAATCACGACAGATCTTCCAGACAGCGACCAAACAGGAACTCTTAGAATGGTGCTGCAAGGCAGCTCGTACTATTTCAAAGCTGGTTTGAATTGGGTTAGAATACCGGATACAGACCATTTCAACGAGCTTATTGAAAGCGTAGAATCCAAGGCTAGGCAGATAGACTTTGCCGATAATTTGGACGGAAGCTTTACATTCACAAACTACGAAGGCGAAGAAAAAACTATCGAGCAGCTAAGCCATCTTGCCGACACCGAAGTCGTGACAGGAGCCGAAATCACAAGCGACGAAGATAGCGTTGCCCTGTCGCACGCTTACAAGAACCTGCGCACGGGAGCGGAATCGTCAACTCGGATAGCGATGCCGACCGCAAGCAGAGCGACAGCGGGCGCGATGGACAGCGCGATGTTCGTAGCGTTCGAGCAGCACGGCATCGACATACAGGAAATATACTCATTGCTGGCCGGGGTTAGCCGCACGGTCGTTGCAACGGGCCTCGGATCGAACCCGTCCCAGCAGCAGCTCACCGCCGCTTTCAACGCCGTTTACCAGGGCGCGATAAACGCAGCGGACAAGATAAGCCTTGCCGACGCCAAATCGCTCTGGATAATGAACAATGCGGGCGAATGGGTTCCCGTTGGAGCAAGCGAATACAGCCTCGCAACCGAGCTTGCCCCGGGCTTGGCCAAGCATAGCTCCCTTGACGGCTGCATAGGCTACTACGTGGCGGGCGTTGGCCAGGTGAACGGCTGGAGCGACCTGAAAGCGGCCGTCGCCGAAAACGCGACGAACATAGCGGCCCTGCAGACGGGCAAAGCCCCCGCAAACATTTCCCTCGACGCCGAAACGGGAACGGGAACGAACACCGATACCCCGGCCGTGGCAAGCAAAGCCGTGCAAGCGGTCGCTCAAACCATCTGGAGCAAAATCAGGCAGCTGGCCAACGTGCTGAACGGCAAGCAGAACACGATGAAATACACAATGCCTCATACCAGCACTGGAACGGAATGGCGCAAGATATGCGAATTCGGCGCGGCATATCAAAGCCGTTCGTCCGCGGTTTTTCTTGTCAGCGGCGTAGGCAGATACAGCACCAATCAAGCAGGCGCGGACATCGTGCAGGCTGGATCAGTGCAAACAAGCTCCACATCCGCCAACCCTCCGACCGTCAAGATCGTCAACATTGCCGCGCCGCTGACTAGGCAAGTCAGTTACGGCTACAGGCCCGCAAGCGGCAGCGCTACCAGATTTGAGCTATGGATTAAGAGAACGGCTTTTACCGCTGCTACAGAAGTGACGGTGTTGACCAATAACTCCGTCACTGCGGGCCTTCTCGAAGCAACGACTGAGGAACCCGAGGGCATCGTTTATATCGCTCCGATAATAACGGCAATCCCATCGGGTTACCGCTCTGCCACAAATACCGCAACCCTATCGGGATATTTCCCCTTTTGCGAATGGAACATAAACAGCAGCACGCAAAACAATTTAAACATAGACGCAGACAACTGGACCGAGGGCCAGACGCTCGACGTGCTTGCAATTTTTTCGTATAACAGTTATCCGATGCAGATAACATTCACTTACGACTACTATCCCAGCACAGACTTTTTTTTCGGTCGGTGCGCAGGCGGCCAAAGTCCTCTCCGCGTAATGCTCAGATTCGTCAAAGCCAGTCCCGGCAACATGCAATTTATCGCTCATTGGCATTGCGGGTCTGATCGCGAGGGCGCCTAGCCAATGACCTACTACCTGATCAGCCTTACCAACAGATGCAACAAATCGTGCGACTACTGCGTTGTCAAGCGGTGGCGCAACAACCCGGATTACCCCGACAGGATAACAGCGGAAGATGTCATCGCTTTTCTAGGCAAAGAGCTAAAAGAAAACGACATCGTGGAACTGACGGGCGGCGAGCCTACTTTGTTCGAGGGACTGACCGATGTATTGGACTGCATCCATGGCAAAAACGCGAAAACAATTTTGCGCACCAATGGATTGCGCCTTGGGGAATGGAGAAAGAAATACGGCAGCATGATTGTCATACTGGCGAAACATGATTCGGGCGCCGAATACATGAACGAAAGGAAGAAACTTCTATCTAGCTGCGATTTGGTTGAAGACGACCCGTCGAAAATAATTTCGTCAGACAGCGCGAAGCCCGATTTCAAGGTTGATGAGGCAAGCCCCGCGAACTGGCACAAAATTGACAGGACATTTTTCGTCACCGCCGACGGCAACCTTCGATTCATGCCGTGTTCGGAGCGAAGCTGGGGCAATATCATAGGGCTGCGATACGAACGGGAGCAGCACCTCTGCTTTGAGATGCACAAATGCCCATATATGCTCGGAGCATGGAATCTAGCCGCAAGGCTATCCGCATAGCTTCGCCATTCAATCCTTTACGCAATAGACAACGCTATTGCCATAAGCTTGGTTAAAACTAACTTTATTGTCATAGCAAAAAAAGCCTTGCATTTCCGTATTACCCCAAAAAATAATATTATTGTCAAAAAACATATCATGAGGATACCATGCAATAGTATAGTCTTCAGGATTGAGTACGCACTCTTCTGGCATTATTGCCTTTGTTTCGTTAACGTTGGGCAAATGCCAGTTTACAGGACAGGCGGCAAGTGCATTTTCCAAAGAAGTGTATATAAGTCCGAGACCTATCCAAGGAATAACCATGGCTAGATTGCCTGCCTCGCCTCTGTATCTTAGCGGCTCTATTATCCAAGTTTGATTCAGAGTTCCTTCCGCTCTTGTTCTGTATTTTTTGCCATCGCGATTGTCTATAAAAATCTCGCAATGATTTTCAAGGCAGTATTCGTTGGCACGTATGTCTTCCAGAGCCGCAAGCTCCCAAACGCCGTTTCTGCAAATGTGCCCTAAATGCACCCAAGTTCTCGAAGTCTCATCTATGGCTGCTATTCTTTTCACGGACCACTCAACCTCGGTATTACATTCCCCGAGCTTGAAAAACTTGACCCAATAATCGTAAACATATTTTTCAAAGACGGGAACTTCGGAAGCCAATCCCCATCCCAATATATTCTTTCTTATAGCCTTCAAATCCGCTCCAATTATCCAAGGGTCATTGCCAAGAGCGATGCTCCAAACATCCCCGCCAATAGCAGCCCATTCTGCCATAGCAGTCTTCGCCTCTTCATTGTTCCAAATCCCACTCTTCCTAAGCGACTGGCTGAAATTCGTAAGTCGCTGCGAAAACTCACCCTAGCTCAAATCGCTCTGTAACAGAATTGATATTGCCAGCAAAGCGGCATCGCTCTCGCTAGTGCCAAATATGCTCATATCCTCGCTATCCTTGAAAGAATCACTGTCAATGCCGAACACGGCGAAAATCTCTTTCTGTGCTTGCTTCTTGGCATCCTTGATACTCTTGCCCTCATTCTCAACCAAATTAAGCACACGGTAATATTCAAGATGCGTGAGTATATTCACGTTCACCTGGTCTTTTTCCCTCAAATCCGCTATCGCAAAAAGGGTTATAGGGGCAACAGATATTTTGCCCGTTACCTCGTTTCTGTAAAACCCGCTTGTTTCAAGCATCGCAAATGGCGAAATAAGCTCTATATTCCTTATCTCGAAACTGCCTCTGTTGTCCGCTATTATATCTCTGAAATTCCTACCCGTCTGCTCGAATTTATCGTTCAGTTCATACAAGGTAGCTGTGGAACCCTCCAAGAAAGGGCCCTTCTGGGAAACTCCTGTTATACGAGCTTTTTTCGTTATTGTGCTAACTATGCTGCTAGAAGATGATATAATTTCTGCATCGCTAGAGCTAGATTGGACAGTTTCCGCCGAACTGGAGCTGACCGAATCGTCAGAGCTAGACAGGTATTCGGCATCGTTGGAACTAGATGAAGATGTTTCAGCCAAATTGGAACCAATCGAGCTGCCGCTGTCACTGGAGCAGGAAAGGATAGATGCCAAAGCAAGCGAAATGCCTGCCGTCAAGAGAATATGCCTAGGTTTCATAGAATGTCTCCTATTTTATAAATAAAATAGATAAATTGAAATTGATTTTTTGATTTTTCTTGGACAATAGGCAAGAGGGTTGAACTCTAATTTATAGAAAATAAATAAACAAAAAATAGCGAAAAAACGCAAAAAACGCCATTTTTCACTTTTTTTGTCCTTCCCCCTTGACAAATCAAAAAAAAGTTTCTATATTTATTACCCCTTCCAAAAGGCAACGCTTCCTCTGCCTTTTGGATTAAGTGTCAAGAAGCAATAACCTTCTGGGAAGAAGAGGTATAGAATGGCAAAAGAGAAATTTGAGCGCACTAAGCCTCACTGCAACATCGGCACCATCGGCCACGT
>WQSA01000049.1 GCA_009788135.1 Candidatus Fibrimonadales bacterium | reverse complement strand
GACACGCCACCAGCGTTCGTTCTGAGCCAGGATCAAACTCTTCATAAGTTGATCGACTCTTAAATCATTTTCTATGCCCCTATGACGGGTGCATATGGTTCGTTCCGCCTTTCGGCGGATTCTTTTCTGAATTTTCAATTTACTATTTGCCGCTTTGGACAAATGGGCATATAAATATAGAAAATTTATTTCCCCGTGTCAAGGGTGAAAAATGGAATTTTTTCAAGTTTTTTTTGAAAATTCCCGTTTTTTACTTCACTACAATCATATTATACACCCCGTTATGGCGTACAATATAGGCTCCTGCTATTTTTTGAGGCTGAATTTACCCGCCCCTCGCTGGCTTTCTTGCCAAATCGCGCAGCATGCCAAAAACCGCAGAAAGCTCTGCTTGGCTCGGATTTAGCTTTTGAAGCCAGGTGCGAATAGAAGCCTTTGTCCACGCATGCTTTCTATATCTGTCCGTTAAATTGTCCACAATAAAATTTTCAAGGCTCTCAAACTGCTCTACAGTCGCAGCCTTTCTATGCGTAATCGGCAACTTGTTTCTGAATGCCAAGCCTTCGCCAAGCAAACCGGATCTGCAAAGCTCGTAGCTCGCAACACTCACCGCATGCGATAGATTTATGCTCATCTGGCCCGCAACGGGAATCTCGCACTGAACGGCGCACAACTCAATCTCCTCAAAAGCAAGCCCGCAAGACTCGCGCCCAAAAACCAAAGCTACTATCCCGTCTTTTGCCTCGCAAAGCGAAGGAAGCTTTGGAAGCGATACGTGCGGAACAACAGAATCGAACAAACGCCGACTGAAAGCGACGGTATATGAACAATCCGCAATAGCTTCTTTCAATGTTGTGAAAAGCTTGGCATTATCCAAAATCTCTGCGCTTGAATGCGCAGTATCATAGCACTTTTTGGGAAGAGGCTTGGACTTGCGCACAATTCGCAAATCGCAGAGACCGTTGCTCCTCATGCTGCGAGCCACAAAACCAATATTATGCGGATGCTCAGGCTCTACCAATATAATTGAGAATTGAAACATCTAAGCTGACTCTAGCATTAATTCATTAACTCTACGGCAAAAATCAAAGTTGCATTCGGGGGAATCGGGCCGCCGCCTCTTGAGCCGTAACCCAAATTTGGCGGAATCAGCAGCAAACGCTTTTCGCCAGGCTTCATGCCTTCCAAACCCAAATCCCAGCCTCTTATCACGCGACCTGCGCCAAGCTCCAAAGATATTGGCTCTCCCCTGTCTCTTGAACTGTCAAACTTTGTTCCATCGGAAAGCCAACCCGTGTAATGCACTTTTACAATCTTGCCTGATTTTACCGGAGTGCCTTTGCCTTCGTGCTCTATGAAATATTTCAATCCATCCTGAGCTTCCACCCATTTTATCGCATCTGCATTCGGGAAAAAATCCATCAAAGCGGCTGCTTCTTCGTCAAAGTGAACAATATCTGCCTGAATGCGAAAGATTAGCGTGGAATTTGCCGGAATTTTCGTCATTGGAACCGGACCGTAAGCCATGCTCGGAGAAAGCCTAACCCATCTCACGCCGCCCTGCTTGAGCGACTCAAGACCAATCTCCAAGCCTCTTACCATTTTTCCCATTCCCAAAACTGCCTGCGCTTGCTTTCCCTCGTCCTTCGAGCTTCCAAATTGATGCCCGTTTGAAAGCCAGCCAGTATAATGGAATACGAGTTCCATCCCGGCGCGAAGCTCGGAACCACTTCCTTCTTTTTCATCGAAAACCTCAATGCCAGGTTGCATGGATTTCCATTTCAAAGCTTCGGGTTTGAGCAAAACATCAGATTCCAAGCTTTTTTGCGCACTCAAAAGCTCAACCTGAAACAGCAAATCGGAATTAGCAGGAATCGGGCCAACGGCATTCGCTCCATAACCCAAAACCGCAGGGATTTTCAAACTGCGAAGCTCGCCGACCTTCATTCCCTCAATTCCAATATCCCAGCCGGCAATCACCTGACCTGCGCCAAGCATAAACTCAAGCGGCTCGTTCCTTTCACGAGAACTGTCGAATTTTGTGCTGTCTGCAAGCCATCCAACATAATGTACCCGCACCAACTGCCTTTTCTTTACAGGCTCGCCAGAGCCCTCTTTGATAACCTTAATGTCAACTTTTTGAGCCATGGCATATCCTATAAAAATGAGAAAAAACAGCAATGCAAATCTCATACCGCGGCTTCCCTATTCTTTAAATACCACCGAATCAAAGAGTTTGTGCTTGAATCATGGTTAAGCTCAATGTCTGGATTGCTCTCGCCTTTTTCCAGTTCGGGAAGAATTTTGCCGGCAAGCTGCTTGCCAAGCTCCACGCCCCACTGGTCATAGCTGTTCACATTCCAAACAACGCCCTGCACAAAAATCTTGTGTTCGTACATAGCGATTAATGAACCAAGGGTTCTCGGATCTATTTTTTTCACTAAGATTGAATTGGACGGTTTATTGCCATCAAATACTTTGTGAGGAGCAAGAAATTCAACTTCGTCCTCGGCTTTGCCCGCTGCAGTGAGCTCGTCCTGCGCTTCTTCCAAAGTTTTGCCGTTGAGCAGAGCTTCGGTTTGCGCAAAGAAATTGGAAAGAAGCTTGCGATGATGGTCGCCAATTTTGTTCAAAGAGTTTGCCGGAGCTATAAAATCGCATGGGATAAGCTTTGTGCCCTGGTGAATAAGCTGGTAAAAAGCATGCTGCCCGTTTGTGCCTGGCTCACCCCATAAGATTGGGCCGGTTTGGTAATCAACGCGCTCGCCTTCGCGGTCTATGGTTTTGCCATTGGATTCCATGTCTGCCTGCTGAAAGTAAGCAGCAAAGCGATGCATATATTGGTCGTAGGGCAAAATGGTGTAAGAAGCCGCACCCATGAAATTATTGTACCAAACTCCCAACATTCCCAGAATAGCAGGGATGTTCTCTTCTACTGGAGCAGTGCGGAAATGCTCGTCCATATCGGCTGCTCCGGCATGCAAAAGCATGTAGTTTTCAAAGCCTATGCGCAAAGCTACTGGAAGACCTATTGCAGACCACAAACTATAGCGGCCGCCAACCCAATCCCAAAAACCAAACATATTTGCAGGATCTATGCCAAACTTTGAAACTTCAGCTTCATTGGTGGAAAGCGCTACAAAGTGCTTTGCTATGGACGCTGCGTCTCCGTTGAATTTTGCAAGCACGGCTGCTTTGGCAGAGTTTGCATTGGTCATTGTTTCTTGAGTTGTAAAAGTCTTGGAAGCCACTATCCAAAGGGTCTCTTCCAGATCAACTTTTTTCAGTGTCTCTGCTATATGAGTGCCATCCACGTTGGAAACGAAATAAACATCGGGCGAGCCTTCGTCTGCATAATGCTTAAGCGCTTCGCATACCATCACAGGGCCCAAGTCCGAGCCTCCTATGCCAATATTGACTATGGTTTTGATGGGCTTGCCGCTGTGGCCCAGCCACTTGCCGCTGCGAACCAGAGCGGTGAACTCCTTCATATGAGCCTGCACAGCCTTTACTCCCGGCATAACATCTTCGTTATCCACCAGTATAGGCTCTTTGCCCTGGTAGCGGAGCGCAGTGTGCAAAACAGCACGCTTCTCGGTATGGTTTATTTTGGCGCCGGTAAAGAGCTTTTCTCTCATCTCCTCAAAGCCAGAGTTTCTGAGCAGATTAGCCAGCAGGTCAAGGGTGTCTGAATTTACGCGATTTTTGGAATAGTCCAAATAAATACCGCAAGCCTCAACGCTAAGACGGGTTCCGCGGCTAGGATCTGCTTTGAATAAGTCGCGCATATGAATTTTCTGCGCAACGCGAGCTTGTGCCTCCAGAGCTTTCCACTCAGGGAGCGAATAAGGTTTTGTCATGGGGGTAATTTAGTAAACGCATTTGAACTAATTTTTACTATATTCATTTTATGCATATTTTGAGCGAAAAATGCTTTTTACCGGAGACCATAATATGGCAAAATCTTTAATTATTCTGCTCATACTCTCTTGTTTTGCCTTTGCGCAGGGAGAAATTGAAGCAGCAAAGAAAAAAGCCGAGGCAAAAAAAGCCGAAGCTGAAGATGCAATAAAATACGCTGAAGAAATCAAAGCAGAAAAAAAACCGAGGGCTTGCACAAGCACATGTGAAGTAAAATGGAAAGAATCGCAGAGAAAAAACATAGCAGCAGCCAATGCTATAGCCGCAATAAAAAAAGCTGACGCAGAAGCTGCAGAAAGAGCGGTAAAGGAAGCAGAAAATGCAATGCTTTACGCAAAAGAAATTGCCGCAAAAAAAACAGCGGATTCCATAGCCGCAGCAAGGAAAGATTTAGAAGAAGCGATAGCAAAAATGACTCCGGAAGAACAGGCGAAAAGAATTGCAGATTCAGCAGCGGCAGCGCAAGAAGAACTCAGAAAAGCTACAGCTGAATATAACCCGGAAATGGTGTTTATCAAAGGCAGCAATTTCTTTTCAATGGGTTGCACAAAAGAACAGGGCGCAGAATGCAATGAAGATGAAAGACCTGCTCACAATGTAACGCTCAGGGATTTTTATGCAAGCAAATATCCTGTAACGCAAAGACTGTGGGAAAAAGTGATGGGTTCCAATCCTTCTCGCTTTCAAGGGGAGAATTTGCCTGTTGAATCCGTAAGCTGGAACGATGTTCAGGAATTCATAAAGAAACTCAATGCTGCAACCGGAAAAAAATATCGCTTGCTCACAGAGGCAGAATGGGAATACGCGGCTAGAGGCGGCGGAAGCTCCAAAGGCCAAAGATACGCAGGGAGCAACAATCTGGGCGCAGTAGCCTGGTATGGCGGCAACAGCGGGCAAACAACACGCCCGGTAGGCGAAAAACAGCCAAATGAATTAGGGTTATATGATATGAGCGGCAATGTATGGGAATGGGTTCAAAACTGGAAAGACAGTTATTATTCTTCCGGTTTGCAAAACAACCCTGTAGGTCCAGGTTCCGGAACCAACCGCGTGTATCGCGGCGGAAGCTGGCAAGACAATGATATATATTGCAGAGTTTCCAGGCGCCACGGCGCTGTGCCGGATACTCGCAGCTCGGCAGTAGGATTTCGTTTAGCATTGGATAGATAGTTATGTTCTCTACAATTTGTTTTTTTCTTTTTGCGGCGATTTGCGCAGTCAGCGCATTTGCCTTGCTAATTTCAAAGCACCCGATAAACGGTGCAATGGCTTTGGTTCTCAACATGCTTTCGCTTGCGGGCATTTACACCCTTGTTCACAGCACTTTTCTGGGAGTCTTGCAAATTATGGTTTATGCAGGCGCAGTCATGATGCTAATCGTGTTTGTGATTATGGTGCTCAACGGCGCAAAAGACAATCGCTTGCCGAGAATGGACAAGTTGGGCGCATATTCTGTTTTGGCAGTTCTTGCAGGAGCCCTGCTTTTGGTAGGCGCTATTTACAATGTGAATCTGCAAGAAAACATGACTTCTATAAATGGAAGCGTGGCGGCCGTTTCCGAGCATTTATTTGACACGAGTTCCAGAAGCGGCGCGCTGGCGGGCGTGGGCGGCGGTTATTTTATACTATTTGAGCTGACCGGTTTTATTCTGCTCTCTGCAATGATAAGCGCTGTGCTGCTAGCAAAGAGAAAGAATTCATTAGGGAAAAATGAAGACTGATAAAATCATTGGCCTCGTTACAATAACCGCAGCATTATTGCTAATTGTTTATGTAGCTTTTGCAATGTGGTGGAACGAAAAGAGAGCACGCAATACCGTATTGGTGCAATTTCATGAAATGGGGGCATTGCAAAACGAAGATATTGTTGCGATAAGAGGCCTTGCTATTGGCAAGGTCGCATCAATTACAAGATTCAAGGGGAAAGCTTTGGTTGAAATAGACCTGGACGAACCTCGCATTTTTCGCACAGACACCAAGTTCAAAAATATCAGTCCAAATATTATGGGCAGTCGTTTTATTATTATAGAACCAGGCAAAAACGGCAAACCAGCTCCAGAGGATCATATTTTTGACGGAGAGTTCGAAGCTGGTTTTGCGGAGATATTGGCTTTGAGCGATTTGGCAAAGGAGCAGATTGCAGCTCTTATGGAATTTGTTCGCCTGTTGTACGAAGGCGATGAGGACACGCCTTCCTTGCAAGAAAAAGTGGAAGAAATCTTAACGGATTGCGAAGATTTGCTGGTTACACTGGAAAAGGCTTTGGCTTCTGTTGACAGGCAAGCTATTGGGGCTTTAAACACTGCGAGCAAATATGCCGAGCAAATATCGGATGCAAGCTTTGTTATAGACAAAACTCTGGACACTATAAGAGCGCAGGCTCAAGACGGCATTGCTGCGGCTGGAGATATAGTTTCCAAAATCGATAATACCATAGAGAGTTTGAACAGAGTGATAACAGACTTTGAAAACAGCCCTGTTACCGTAGTTCTTTTGGATAAGAATGATGTGATAGACGATATAGACAGCTTGCTTGTTGCGCTTAAGGCTTTCTTGAACAGCGTTGACAGACAGGGCATAAAAATTTACGATGAAAAAGGAAAGAGAAAGAGCATGGTATCATTGAGAAATATCAATCTTTTTGGAGAAACGGCGAGGAGCAAAGCAAAGAAACGCGCTATGCAGGAAGCTAAGAAATAATTTCTATCTTATTTCCATGCAAAATTTCTCTTACCAAAACCCGACCAAGCTCATCTTTGGCAAAAACACCATAGGCGAACTTGCAAACGAAATCCCGCAAAACGCCAGAATTCTCATGACTTACGGCGGCGGATCCATTAAAAAGAACGGCGTTTACGATGCCGCAAAAAAAGCGCTCGGCGGCAGAGTGGTTTTTGAGTTTGGCGGCATTGAGGCAAACCCTCGCTATGAAACCTGCATGAAAACGCTGGAGATAATAAAAAAAGAGAATATAGACTTTTTGCTCTCGGTTGGCGGCGGCTCCGTTTTGGACGGCACAAAATTCATAGCGCTTGCCGCAAAATACAATGGCGAAGACCCATGGGACTTTATGTGCGGCAAAGCTAAGGGCCCAAGCGATGCGCTGCCGCTTGCAAGCATATTAACGCTGCCAGCAACAGGTTCGGAAAGCAATGCGAACTTCGTTGTTTCGCGCAATTCCACGCAAGAAAAATTCGGCGGTTGGTCCCCATTGATTTATCCAAAATTCAGCATCCTTGACCCGGAAACAACTTATACTTTGCCTGCGAAGCAAACAGGAAACGGCATAGTTGATACTTTTGTGCACACAATGGAGCAATATCTGACATACCCTGTAAATGCACCTCTGCAAGACCGTTGGGCTGAATCCATTTTAACAACGCTTGCAGAAATAGGGCGCAAAGGCATAGAAGAGCCAAACAATTACGATGTTCGCGCAACCCTTATGTGGACTGCGACAATGGCGCTCAACGGTTTGATAAGCAGAGGCGTTCCGGAAGACTGGGCAACGCACGGCATTGGCCACGAGCTAACAGCATTTTATGGTTTGGACCACGGTCAGACTTTAGCGATTGTTATGCCTGGTCTTTGGCGCAATCAGTTTGAGAAAAAGAAAGCGAAGCTTACAAGATACGGACACAGAGTTTGGGGATTTTTAAAGAGCGAAAACGAAACTGCGCATTTGGCTATAGAGAAAACAGAGGAATTCTTTGAGTCTGTTGGCATTCACACAAAGCTCAAGGACTATGGAATAGACTCTGCCGAAGCTGCAGAAAAAATTTCCAAGAGATTTGCGGATCGCGGCTTGACAAGCGAGCGTGGGTTAGGGGAGAACAGATGCATTGGGCCAAAAGAGATTAAGGAGATTTTGGAGTCTCGGTGAAAATTGAGAACTTGCTTGCGTAAAAATCCGGGGCTATCTCACATAGCGGCTTTAAAACAAATTCTCTTTGGGCAATGTATGGATGCGGAAGCGTTAAGTCTTCGCTTTCCACAACCTCGTTGCCGCAATACAGCAAATCCAAGTCTATCTCCCTCTCCTTCCACTTCTCTCTTTTTTGACGGCCNAGCTTCTGCTCAATGCTTTTGCAAAGAGATAGCAGTTGCTGCGGAGTCTTTTCCGAACTGAANCTCACAACCTGATTCAAGAATTTTGCCTGGGCAGGCTCGCCCCAAGGCTCGGTCTCGTAAATCTTGCTCTCCAGCCAATTCAACGGCTCTTCTGATTTAAGCAAACTCCTGGCCTCTGCCAACCGCTCCGCTTTAGGCTCTATATTTGAACCAAGCGAAATGAAAATTTGCCGATAAAGCGAAATTTCGCGCTCGTTTTCTCCTGTTATTTCAATTTTAACGCGGTATGTTATATTCAGCGGAAAATCGCCTGCCATTTGTGGCCATTCTATAAGCGTGATTCCCTTTGAAAAGGTGTAAAGCTCTATGCCTATGTCGTATAAATCCTCTGGGGTTTTTAGACGGTAAAGGTCCAGGTGGTAGATTGGCGGATTGTGCGGATATTCATGGACTATTGCATAGCTTGGCGAGTTTACAGCGCCCTCAAAGCCCAGCTCTTTGCAAATCGCTTTGCAAATTGCGGTTTTTCCAGCGCCCAAATCGCCTTCCAGAGCCACTACATCGCCTGATTTCAGGCTTTTGGCAAATATTTGAGCCCAAGCTTCGGTTTGGATTTGGGAATTAGAGCGGAACATGGCTTTTTGTGAAAATAGAAATATCTATATTTTTTCGCTTAAAACTTCTTGGAGGGGAGTATTATGAAAGCTAAGAGAGCTTCGGGGGGAGGCTTATTCAAAAGAATATTTGGAACCTATGCTCAGGTGGTGCTTGTATTTCTTGCATTCACTATAATGGTTGTTCTCAGNTGNATTTTCATGATTAAAATGGAGATGCAGCATTTAAGAAAAGANGCCAAGACAACCATCTTCCATGCNCAGACCGATATTGCTTTTAATGTGCAAAAATTGGAAACCACTTTAGGCAATATTGCGGAAATAGTTCGCGTAATGACTTCTTCCGGCGAAAGCGTTGAAACTGTGAAAAAATATATAAAAGATGTGTTCAATGCCGAATTATATGTAGATGCCGAAGCGAGTGGCAAAATAATAGGCTATGAACTGCACTACGACAATAAGCTTGATTCTGCGATAATTACTTATACTCACCGCATTCTGGATAGCTTGGGCAATCAGCTTGGAGTTGTTTGCCTGGATGCAAACTTTGACGAAGTTCTTGAAAAGCACGCAATAGATATGCAAATAACCGAAGATGGATATGGAATGCTGTTGGACAAAGAATTGAAAATAATAGCGCATCCTTCTCGTAAATTTTTGGGNGAATCGTTGCAAAANTCTAATGTACCNCTGTCAATATTTGAAGATGAGCTTATGCATGGGCAGGATATTTTTGAACGCAAATTTGTGAATTACGAAGGCAGAAAAATGGTTATATTTTTCAAGCGAATGGAAAACGGCTGGTATATTGGAGCGGCTGCGCCAGAAAAGAATTATTATCAAAATGTGCTAAAAATAGCGGAGATACTCAGCGTAATAGCCTTTGCGCTCGCATTGCTTCTCGGTTTGGTTTTGATTCGCATTATTAAAATGAAGGAGAAAGCGGAAATACAGGCAAAAAATGCCAACCGAACCAAATCCGTATTTTTAGCGAGAATGAGTCACGAAATTCGCACGCCAATGAATGCCATTATGGGCATAACCGAAATTGAACTGCAAAAAGAAACGATAGATTCTTCTGTAAAAGCCGCCTTTGCCATGATTTACAATTCAAGCAATTTGCTGCTTGGCATTATCAACAATATACTTGACTTGTCTAAAATAGAAGCTGGCAAAATGGAGATTATTAAAGCCAGATACGGGCTTGCAAGTTTGATTAACGATGTTATTCAACTGAATGTAATGCAAAACAGCAAACGGGTAGAGTTTGAAGTTCATGTGGACGAACATTTGCCGGCGCAGTTGTTTGGCGATGAGATTCGTATCAGGCAGATTTTGAACAATCTGCTTTCCAATGCTTTCAAATATACCAAGCAAGGCAGAGTCAACTTCTCGNTTTCATTTGAAAACGGAACGGATGCTTCGGAAGTAATTGTTATTTTTGGCGTGAGCGATACTGGAGAGGGCATGACAAAGAAGCAGGTTAACAAGNTGTTTGACGAATATACTCGTTTTAATTTGGAAACNAATCGCTATATCCAGGGTTCCGGTCTGGGCTTGAACATTGCGCAGCACTTGCTGCAGATGATGAACGGCCGCATTTCCGTGGAAAGCGAGATTGGCAAGGGAACAACTTTTGTAGTGCATCTGCCGCAGAAAAAGGCAGACTTGGCATCCATTGGCAGCGAGCTGGCTGGAATGCTGATGCAATTGCGTTTGCTGGATATAACAAAAACGAGATCCACTCAGTTTGTATATGAGCGTATGCCGGAAGGCAAGGTGCTGGTTGTTGACGATGTGGAATCGAATTTGTATGTGGCCAGGGGGCTTATGATGCCTTATGGTTTATCCATAGATGTTGCTTCCAGCGGCTTTGATGCGATAAAGAAAATTGAGGAAGGCAATGTTTACGATGTTATATTTATGGATCAAATGATGCCTGGAATAGATGGCATTGAAACTACAAAAAGGCTGCACAATATGGGTTATATGCAGCCCATTGTCGCATTAACGGCGGATGTTTTGGTTGGGCAGTCAAAGCGATTCCTTGAAAACGGATTTGATGACTTTTTATCCAAGCCTATTGATGTAAGGCAATTGAACAATGTGCTTAACAAGTTTGTGCGCAAGAATACATTTACTGAAATTGCGGATAATGAGATAAAACCGGAATTGCTTTTGCTATCCATAACGGATGCAAAAAGCGTTTTGCCGATTTTTGAATTTACGCTTGAGAACATAGAGGATATTTCGGATAACGATTTGCATTTGTTTACGATTAAAGCGCATGCCATTAAGAGCGTTTTTGCAAATATCGGCGAAACAGCGCTTTCGCAAATGGCTTATGCGCTTGAAATAGCCGGCAAGGCTCAGGATAAAAATGCTATTAAGCAAAAAGCTCAGGGTTTGATAGATTCGGTTAAAGAGTTTATAGAAAAAACCGAGGCTAAGGTGGGTAAAAAAACAGCGGTCAAAGACGAGGATCCGGTTTATTTGCGAGAGCAAATGAAAATAATCCGCAGTGCTTGCAAGACTTACGATATAGATACGATTAAAACCGCTATGAATAATTTAAAGAAAATGTCTTGGTCAAAAGAAACAGAGGATACTCTTTCCAAAATTTCCAAGCATTTTTTGCACAGCGAATTTGATGAAGCTGCGGAGATAGCGGGGGTAGTTTGCGGTTTTTGACAAAAAACAACGATTCCCACTACAAAAACTCCATAAAATCAGTGACTTTTTGCAGTACACTACAAAAAGTCACTGAAATTTTCTACTTTTTGTATTATGATAAAACCGCAGAACAGGCATAATGGCATAAGACAACTGAATATTGTTGAATGGCTGCTCGCATAATTAAAACGCCGTTGCCATTTTCAAAAAAAAACGCAAATTTGAGCAAATTTTGCAGTTTTTTACAAAAATATGAAAAAATGTACTATTCTACGAAAAATTATGTATATTATGCCCATAATGGTAAATTTTTGCAAAAACATGAAAAACGAGCTTGCGGTGCAAGCTTTTCAGGCTCATAAGCGCCCGAATTCGCCTTTATTTTTTCAGGGGTCAAAAATGGGGTCCGACCTTGCGTTCGTTGCTTCTAGCTACCTTAAAACATGCGTAAACGCCATTCTGCCCCCCAATTTTTTCTTAAATGTAAATATTTCTGCATACCGAAAGCATTGCGGTGCGCAAACGAATTTCAGGCAATTCCGCTTGGAAATAACAACAAAAAAAGAGAGGTAGAAAATGACCAAATCCACAGAAAGCAATTTTAAAACAACAACCAGAGATGAGCTAAAAAAAGACATTCTTTTGATTGTAGGAGAAATCAAAGAAGATCGTATTTTCGATTCCCATTTTGTCATAAGACAATTGTTGAAGTCTTTTCCAGATAAATATTTGAACTTTTCTAGTTCAATAAAAACAAAAATCAAAAAGACCGCTATTACAAACGGACAAATAGCAAATGTTCTTAAAACAAAACCGATAAGCGATTTGGTTGAAAAAATAGAAGGAAAATTCTATTCTGAAAGTATCAATGGAAAACCAAATTCTAATGCAGGATGGAAAAAAATTAAACCATCAACAAAATTAAAAAAATGAATAATGTCAAGTTTATTTCGGTTGCGGCATCTTTTGCGCTTGCTGCGCTATTCGCCCTTTCCTGCTCCAGCGACTCCTCGGATCCTCCTCCAAGCAACGTAGGCGGAATATCCAGTGTAGTCGCCGAAAGCAGCAGCTCGGAAATTTCCTACAGNAGCCATGCTGAAAGCAGTTCCTCTGTAGTTGGAGCTACTACAAAGAAAGCTCTGATAACNGGCGTGTTCCAGAAAGGGCCTTTTGTGCAGGGAACGCTTGCCACGCTGAATGAACTTGACAATGGCCTGAGCCCAACGGGAAGGCCATACCAAACACTGAT
>WQSA01000048.1 GCA_009788135.1 Candidatus Fibrimonadales bacterium | reverse complement strand
TTTTGCCGGAAGGCTCCGAGCCAAGAACCGTGCGTGCCGCCGTTATAGTCATGCAAAGGCAAATAGCCATTCCAATATTGCTCGCAAAAAGAGCAGACGTTGAAAAAACCGCCGCCACTCTTTACATAGCATTGCCACACGATCTTGAAATAATAGACCCGGAAAATATCGCTCCGAAATATGTTCAGACATTGGTACAACTCCGCAAACACAAGGGGATGACCGAAGAAGAAGCGAAAAGACTGCTCACAGATACAAATTGGATTGGAACCATGATGGTGAAAACCGGCGATGCGGACGGGCTTGTAAGCGGAGCGATTCACGCCACGGCAGACACAATTCGCCCGGCCCTTTCGATAATAAAACCTCGAGTCGGCACTACTATAATAAGCTCCGCATTTTTCATGTGCTTGCCCACGCAGGTACTTGTTTACGGAGATTGCGCAATAAACCCAAACCCGAATGAAGACGAACTTGCCCAAATAGCCATNCATTGCGCAGACACGGCAAAATACTTTGGAATTGAGCCGCGAGTGGCAATGCTCAGCTACAGTACAGGCGAAAGCGGAAAAGGCGAAGATGTTGACAAAGTGAAGCTGGCCACGCAAAAAGTAAGGGAGCTTCGCCCAGACATCGAAATTGACGGNCCAATGCAGTACGATGCCGCAATAATGGAATCCGTAGCCCGCACCAAAGCCCCGAACAGCCATATAGCGGGTCGNGCAACGGTATTCGTATTCCCGGACCTCAACACCGGCAACATAACCTACAAAGCAGTTCAGCGCAGCGCAAACACCATAAGCATTGGCCCCATGCTCCAAGGCTTGGCAAAACCGGTTAACGACCTTTCTCGCGGAGCGCTGGTTGACGATATTGTTTATACTATAGCCATAACAGCCGTGCAAGCCGGAATGGAAAAGTAAATTTTTCTATATTACATCATAGAATTTTAGGAGAGAACACATGTTGAAACGCATTTCCCTTTTGGCCGCAATATCCGTAGTTTGCGCTTTTGCCGAAAACCCTGCACCGCAAGCTCCAGCAGCTGCACACGCACCTGCGGCAGCTGTACACGCACCTGCTCCGGCGGCTGCACACACACCTGCAACAGCAGCGCCTACAGTCCAAGCTGCACCGCATGCAGAAACGGCTGCAGCAACGGATACAACGCAAGCTGCTCATGCAGCAGAAGCTGCACATGTAGCTGACTCTGCCCATGTCGCAACTCCAGAACCTGCAGCGGAAGCCGCAGCTCCAACGCCAGAGCCTGTAGCTGAACCAGTACCAGCATCTGCATCGGTTGAAGCACCGCCTGCACCTCCTGCAAAAGAAGCAATCATAGAGAATCCTATAGAGTTTATAATTGTTTCCGTTATTTTCGTAGCAACAGTACTGCTGATTGCATTGACAGGGAACTAATATGAGCCAGGAATACAAGGTCGCAGATATTTCCCTGGCAGACTGGGGAAGAAAAGAGATTGAGCTTGCAGAAACCGAAATGCCGGGACTGATGGCTCTCCGCAAAGAATACAAAGGCAAGCAACCGTTGAAAGGCGCTCGCATAATGGGTAGCCTGCATATGACCATTCAAACTGCGGTTCTCGTTGAAACGCTAGTTGAACTGGGCGCATATGTGCAGTGGGTAAGCTGCAATATATTCAGCACTCAAGACCATGCCGCCGCTGCGGTAGTAGTTGGCAAAACCGGCACTACGAAAAATCCTAAAGGCGTTAGCGTGTTTGCATGGAAAGGCGAAACTCTTGAAGAATACTGGGAATGTACAAGAAGAGCAATGGCGTTTCCGGGCGGCAAGCTCCCCAATCTTATTTTAGACGATGGCGGAGATGCAACCATGCTCGTAATTCGTGGTTCTCAGTTTGAAGATGCGGGCAAAGTCCCAGCTTTCAATCCGAATACCGATAGCGAAGAATGGGGAGTTTTCCTTGCGCTCTGCAAAAAGCAGTTCGCTAAAGACCCCAAGCACTGGACAAGAATTCGCAAAGAGATCAAAGGCGTTTCGGAAGAGACAACCACTGGCGTTCATCGTCTTTACGAGATGGCAAAAAAGAAGGAACTCCCATTCCCAGCCATAAATGTAAACGACTCCGTTACCAAATCCAAATTTGACAACCTTTACGGCTGCCGCCATTCTTTGATAGACGGCTTTAACCGTGCCACTGATGTGATGATTGCGGGTAAAATCGCAGTTGTTTGCGGTTATGGCGATGTTGGCAAGGGCTGCGCACAGAGTTTGCGCGGTCAGGGAGCAAGGGTGATAATCACCGAAATTGACCCTATTTGCGCATTGCAAGCCAGCATGGAAGGCTACGAAGTTCGCCGTTTGGAAAGCGTTGTTGGAGATGGAGACTTGTTTGTAACCACCACGGGCAACACCAATATTATTTTGGCAAAGCACATGGAAAAGATGAAGCATCGTGCCGTAGTAGGAAACATAGGTCATTTCGATAACGAAATTGACATGGCAGGCTTAAAGAAAATTGCAGGCGTCAAAAAGAGGAACATAAAGCCTCAATACGACGAATGGATTTTCAAAGACGGCCACAGTGTTTTGATTTTGGCAGAAGGCCGTTTGCTCAACTTAGGTTGCGCCACTGGTCACCCAAGTTTTGTTATGAGCGCAAGTTTCACCAATCAGACCATAGCTCAGATTGATTTGTGGCTAAACGCTCAGGGCAAAAAAACCGTAAGCGGCATTCAATACCACAACGGTTCCGTATACACCCTGCCAAAAATCCTTGACGAAAAGGTAGCACGTTTGCACCTGGACAAACTCGGCGTAGAATTAACCAAGTTGACCAAAGAACAAGCGGATTACATAGGCGTAAGCGTTAACGGCCCATACAAAGCCGAGAATTACAGGTATTAGTCAAACAAAATTTTAAACCTTAATGGCAAGGCAATGTTAGCCTTGCCTTTTTTATATCTTGACAAATATCACAATAATTTCTATATTTATTTGCGATATGAATTTCAACGGCAAAATTGCAATTAGCCAAGCCTCCGCCAGAGGTTCTTTTGCGTATATGCAGTGTCACGAATTTTTAGCCCCCAAAACTCTTTATTTTTATATCGAAATTGGGAAAAAATATAAAGACGAATCTCAGAAAAAATCTATGAAGATAAAAGAGAACTCGTTGAGAATCAAATTCACAATAAACCCAACAACTATAGGAGAATAATATGAAAAGGGTTAAAACAGCAGTCGTTTCTTTAATGCTTGCTACGATTGTAGCGTGTGGCGGCGGAGAAAGCGGAAACACGCAGAAAATCAAAATGCTAAAAGAAAGCTCAATGCCAGTTAGACTGGAATCTACTTGGTGCAAAAAATACACCATAGAAGAGTTAGTAAACGGCACAATGGACAAGCCCAAATGGGAACATATTGTCACCAAAGAAGGTCTTGAATACATAAACATCAGCGGCCATATTAAGTATAATGGAAAGCCCGCAAATGGAGTTTTTCAATTTTGGCTAAAGAATGACCAATTTGGCATACAAGCATTTGAAATAGACAAAAAGCCTATGAACAATAGTACTATAAGCCATTTCATGGACATTATGTGCAACTCAGCAAAGATGAATCCGAAAAGAGAAGCGGAAATGAAAAAGAAAGAAGCAGAAGCAAAAGCTGCTGCTGAAATGAAAGAAAAAGAGGAAGCTGAAGCTAGAGCTAAAATTCTTGAAGCATTGGCAAAAGACCCACGCCCAGTAATCGCTGAATTTGAAAAGAAACTAAATGGGTGGATTAGTTATGTCAATGAATCTCCAGTCTCTTATCCAAGCTATGAAAAAAATGATCAGTCAAATCGTTATTTTGATTTTTCATCTGGTGGGTATCAAGAGTTTACAAACAACGGCGAACGATTTTTTGAAGCTACGATTAAAATGAAAATAGGCGAATGCCAAGCAGGAAGCAAATGGAAATTCACCAAAAGTTGTTCGTATGATAGTTGCCAATGGATGACTAAAGAATCTGAATGTGAAGGCGGCCCTTGCTCATTTGGTGGTGAATACGATAGCAAGTGCAAATTCTTAACATCAAAAGCGTTTTTATCTCCGCCAAGTCTTGACGCAGAAAATAAGCAATGGCAGAAAAAGCAGATTAGCAAAAACAACCCTTCTTGGTAATATTCTGAACGAGGCGAAAATGGCAGGAATAACAACAATAGAGCAGGCGTTTGAAGCCGTTGAGCAAGACGGCTTCAATCTTAAAGACGTGCCCGAAAATTTGAAAGACGATGTGATGAAAGCTACTGTTAATTAGCCTAATCAAACCTCACAAATTCTTCAATAGCTTGTCTCTTTTTAGTACCAATGCCTGAGACTTTTTCCAAGTCTTTGGCATTGCGGAAAGGACCTTTTGTTTCCCTATAATCAATTATCTTTTGTGCAAGCGAAGGACCAACGCCTTTTATAAAGCACAAATCATCCTTGCTGGCGGTGTTTATGGGGATAGGCAAATCAGGGGATTTCTTTTTTTCTTTTTTTGGTTTTTGAACTTTTGGCTGTTGTGCTTGCAGTTCTTCTACAGCAATTGTGTCAATCGCAACAACAATTTCTTCTTCATAATTTTCAGGCAACAGAATTTTTTCCAATGGAATAAATTTATTAAATGCACCTAAACGAGAAACCCCTCCCAATGCAAAAAGAAACAACGCTAGATATAAAAATTTTTTCTCAGCTGCGTTCATCGCTCCTCTTATCTGCCGCTTTTAACAAATTGTGAAACAACGGCGAAGGTTTTAATAATGTTGAAGTCAATTCAGGGTGAAATTGGCAGCCTACGAAAAACGGATGGTCCGGAATTTCCATCATTTGCATAATGTTATCCTCTTTAGCGGAATAACCTGAGAATATAAGACCCTTTTCTTCCAGCTTGCTTATATACATCGGATTCACCTCGTAGCGATGCCTGAACCTCTCCCTTATCACGGAAGCGCCATTGTAAATCTTTTCCACAAGAGAGCCTTTTTTCAAAAATACATCGTAGCCGCCCTTGCGCAAAGTTCCGCCTAAAACCTTAACATACTCCAAACCTGGCAAAAACGCTATCACAGGCTCCTTAACCTCTATGCCATCAGACTCAACTTCTATGGTATTGGCCAAAGGCATTCCGCACTTATGCCGAGCGTATTCCACAACGGAAAGCTGCATACCATAGCAAATGCCCAGAAATGGAATATTATTCTCCCTTGCAACCTTTATAACCGAAATCTTTCCTTCCATTCCTCGGCTTCCAAAACCGCCCGGCACTATTATCGCATCAAAAGAAGACAAATTCGCAAGAGAAGCCTCGTCCATGGATTCCGTATCAAGTATTGTCAATTTGCAAGCGACATTCAAATGAGCAGCGGCATGAATTATAGCCTCCCTAATGCTCGCATAAGAATCTTCCAACTGAGTGTATTTTCCGCACAAAGCCACATTCAAAGTCTTCCTAGGGCTCTCGTAATTCTTCTTGCAAATATCAACAAGTCTTTTCCACTCGTCCATTTTAGGAGAACCAGTACTGGATATTTTCAGCTTTTTGAATAATATGTCTAAAATTCCCTCTTCCTGAAAACTCAAGGGAATCTCGTAAATGGATTTCATATCCAAACCAGATATAACATTTTTACTGGGAATGTTCCCGTAAAGCGCTATTTTATCCTTGATTTTAGTAGTCAGCGGTTCGCTGCAACGGCCTATTATTATATCCGGGTAAATTCCCCTCTCATTCAAATCGCGCACGGACATCTGCGTTGGCTTGGACTTCTGTTCACGAACGCCGTTTGGAATTGGGATATAAGTTAAATGCGCAAAAATGCAATTGTCCTGCCCCACTATATGAGAAAGCTGGCGAGCAGCTTCTATGTAAAACTCATTCTCCAAATCGCCGACCGTTCCGCCTATTTCAATAAGCAGAACATCCGCATTCTCCTTGCTCGCAATTTTGAAAAGATGATCTTTTATAACATCGGCAACGTGCGGAAGAAACTGAATTGTTGTGCCTGCATAAACTCCTTGCCTCTCCCTTTCAATCAAAGTGGAAAACACCTTGCCCATGGTAAGGCTCCACTCGGATTTGCCGTTTATATTCAAAAACCGTTCGTAATGGCCGAAGTCCATATCAACTTCTCCGCCATCGTCCAGAACAAAAACTTCGCCATGCTCAATAGGATTCATGGTACCAGGGTCAACGTTCAAATAGCCATCGCACTTAACCGGAATTACGCGAAAGCGAGAAAGCAATGCTCCAATAGAGGCTGCCGCTACTCCCTTCCCAAGACCGGAGAGAACTCCGCCCGTAATAAAAATAAACTTGCTTTTTCCGTTGTAACAATTATCACCACTCATAAAATCCTCGCATGGGCAACGGAATATGAATGTAGCAAATTCTCAGCTTATCCATGCAGCCTCCAAAGCTCTGTACTGAATTGCCTCTGCCAAATCTGAACGCTCCACCTTGCAGTTCTTCCTTAAATCAGCAATGGTACGAGCCACTTTTAACATTCTGTCGTAGCCTCTGTGGCTCATTCTCCATTTTTCAGCGGCTTTTAGAGCAAAATTCTCAGTTTCGCTATCCCAAAACAGAATATCTTTAAGCGTTTTGCCATCTAAATGTCCATTGCGAAAATTTTTCCTGTCTTTGAACCGAGATTCCTGTATTTCGCAAGCTGCCTCAACTCGCTTTTGAATTTCCTCCGAGCTTTCGCCCGCAAGGCTTTTTCTGCTCTCATCAATTGGAACGGAAGGAACCGATACCTGAAGGTCTATTCTGTCTAGCAGCGGACCGGAAACCTTGCTCCTGTAGCGCTTTATGGCTTCCGGTATGCAGCGGCAATCTCTGCGCTTGTCCATAGCATAGCCGCAAGGGCAAGGGTTCATAGCTGCACCCAAAACAAAACTAGCTGGGAAACTTATGCTGCCCAAAGCTCTGTTCAAACGAACTACACCTTCCTCCAGCGGCTGCCTCAAACATTCCAAAGCTGCCCTCTGAAATTCGGGCAATTCATCCAGAAAAAGAACTCCGTTGTGCGCAAGGCTGGCTTCGCCAGGGCGAAGCTTCATGCCGCCAACAAGAGAAGCCACGGTTGCAGTGTGATGCGGAGACCTGAACGGACGGCTTTTCATAAGACCGCCGCAAGAATCAAACATACCGGCGCACGAATGTATAATTGTGCTTTCCAAAGATTCGTTTCTTCGCATTGCAGGCAAAATGCCTGGCAAACATCGGGCGCAAAGCGTTTTTCCAGAGCCAGGCGAACCTACAAGCAAAAAATTATGCGCACCGGCCGCAGAAATTTCAAGGGCTCGCTTAACTGCGGCCATTCCATAGACTTGCGAAAAATCGGCAGCTTTATTTTGGATTGCAGAAACCGGCTGACATTCATGACCAACATAATAAGCACTATCCGGTTTCTGCAATCCATTTAAACACTGCTCTAAAGTTTTTGGAGCTATTACCTTAAGCGTTTCCACGCAAACGGCTTCTTCTCTGTTTTCATAGGGTACCACAAGAATGGTTTGCGGAGCGGAGCGTGCTAGATTTGCAGCAACCGCCAAAACTCCATGCACTGGGCGCAATCTTCCATCCAGCGAAAGTTCTCCCAAAAACAAAAAATCCTCAAGATTTTCAACTGCAATTTGCTCGGTAGCGGCTAACATTCCAATTGCAAGCCCCAAATCAAAAGCAGCCCCCTCCTTACGCAAATCTGCAGGTGACATATTAACGGTCATTCTGGTAGAACAGCCGTAAAATCCGCAGGTTCGCATAGCCGCCAGCACCCTCTCCCTAGCTTCTCGCACAGCATTGTCCGGCAAACCGACAAGCGAAAACCCTGGCAAACCCGAAGTGCTATCCACTTCAATTTCCACGGGGATCGCTTCTATGCCGCGCAATGCTGCGCTTCGTATTCTCTGAAACATTTACTTGTTAACCATTTCCTGAAATTTTTCCAAAATGCATTGCTCAATATGCTCTCGCAACTCTTTATGAAGCGGATAGTATATTGAAAAATACTCCTCGCCCTTGTGGTTTGGGTCAAGCGGATAGGAAACGAAAAATCCGTTTACACCATCCACCACTCTCAAACCGGTGAGTTGGAGCTGATCGTTTATGGTCACCCTTGCCATTGCTTTGGTTTTTCCGCTGGTCGATTCCTTGAACGGATAAACCTGAACCTGGGTACAGGTTAAAACATCAAAAAAGGCAGTGCCTTTTTTCTGCGTTTTTGCTTCTTTGCTCATTAAAAACCTCGTTGTTAAAACTGTTATTATAATGTGAAAATCCGTGCCAAATGAAAAACGCGGTTTTTGAGCAAATTTCGGGGTTTACAGGTGTCAAAAAAAGTGTTTAGACAGTGTCTAAACACTTTTTTTGACACTTTTTTCTTCAATTGCAACGCAAGCAAAATAAGTTTACTATATTATAGCCATGGTTAATAAAAATTGCGCATATTTGACGCTTTTAATGCTTTTAATGGCAGGCTATTCTATTGCTCAAGAGTTGGACCCTCTAGCTCATGAATCTCATGATGTTTTTTCGCAACAAGAACAGCAAGCCGATCCTTTTCCTCAACATCCTCCGCAACCTCAGTATCAACCTCAAATTTTATCGCCAGATGATATTCCAAAAGGCTTCTCATCTCAGATAAAAGCTTCCCAGCCAAAAGAGGAGGCTCCAAAAGTACAGCAAGCAGCGCCCGTGGCAAAAGCTCCGGCTCCAAAAAAAGAGATGCCACCGCCGCCAGTAGCCAAGTATGCCAATTACGAGATATATCTGGATACCATAGATGCCCTTTCCAGCGTGCTTGTGCCGTCTAGGGAAAAGATTAACGATATGATAAAAGCGATAGAAGATGAGCCGCTTAGGCCAAAAAGAGACAATGAGAAACAGGAAATCTATGACAAATTCGTTGCCGATAGGGAAAAAAGCAGAAAAACCCGAATTGCCAATCTTGAAAAGCAGTATAGCCAGCAGCAGAAAAGGCCGCTGGAAAAGCTTATCGCAGAAATAAAGCTAAGCGATGATATTCAACCTGAGTGGGGAGAAACTCTGTTGCAAAACGCAGATGAAGATTCAGATGAATACCAAAAGCGTCTTAACAAATTCAAGAGCAGAATTTCAGAGATGAATTTCAAAATTGCCAGAATAACCAATGTTTTGACATCGCTAAATATTGGACAGGGCAATTTGAATGCTATGGAGAAGAAAAATCTGCTTTATATAAAGCGTTTGGAAAGAGCTATAGAATTGATGAACAATTATATGCTTCAGGATCAGATGAAAATTTTAGCTACGGAAAACATTAAAGGCGGAGTGACTTTGGGCGAGTATGACGCTGAGAAGGAGATGTTTCCCGTAAATGTTAGAAATCCAGATGTAAATTCAAAAGTGGTTTATGATTTTCATGGTTTTCTTAAAGTTTCTCCATATTTTGCGCAGCGAATCAGCGAATTGCCAGATGCGTTTATAACCAGCGTAGATTATGTGAACTACCCATTTATAATCAGGGGTGAAAAAGTATATCCCGGGGCAAAAGAGATGTATATTTTTTATGAAGAGGGTGAAGTTCCAGCTAAAGGAGTTTTCAAAATAATTGATGGATACGAGCACATGGAAGGATTCCCAGAGTGGGCTATGCGTGCAGACTCGTTGATAAACGGCAAAATCAAATATAGGAAACTGGATCATACATACGCTATGAAAAAGGTGAGCGTGGGCCCTCCATTCTGGACCACTAAAAGAATAATTTTCGCATCCATGCTTACAGCATCTGCAACGAGCTTGGGAATAGCGCTTTGGCAAAACAGCTCGGTGAGCAATAAAACCAAAAGCGCAGACAGATTATATGAAGCGACTTTGAATACTGTTGTTCCAAATGGAGATAAAACCGCTTATGATGCAGCGGTCAAAGCTTATGAAGACAAAGTTGATAGTCGGTTCAATAGTCAAGTAGCCAGAAATCTTCTTTATGTCTCTGCAAGCGGATTTGCGGCTGGCGCAGTATGGTATATGTTTTTTTAACTGAGGGGAATCTGAAATGAAAATTCTTGCTATTTCGTTTTGCAGCTTGTTGGGCGTTCTGTTCCTCAGCTGCTCTAACGATGATATCAAGCCACCGCCAGCGAGCAACAGCGAAAATGTTTACTGCTGGGAAGGCGATGATATTTGCCATTACATTAGCGAAAAATCATGTTCTATAATAGGAGGAGAACCTAGAGACAAGGAATGTATAATATTCAATTGCAAATGGACGCCTGAAGAAGTTACATACGGTCAAACGGCAACCCCTACTTTAACGCACGACTATGGAGAAAACTGTACTGGGGAAATGCATTATGGAACCACCAAATTCACTCTTGATTCTACGAGAACCATTGCAGGAGGCGTATTCTCAAATGAAGATGCAGACTTCGTTGTTCAGGGAGTTCTTAAATGCACAAATACAGAAACTGCGCAGGAATCATCCAAGAATTGCCAACCGCTGAAAATCAAAAAAACTCCACCACCATCAAAGACAGGCTCAATAGCCTTTGCTCATGATTATAAAAGCGGAGACAGCACTTATTTCTATATAAACGCAAATGCTCGTTCTAAAGTTACTGGCAAAGTTGAAATTTCTAACCCCGTTCTTGCATCATGCAACTCTGACACCGCTAGAATAGTTATTGAAGGTACAACAACAGCCGCAGGCAACATTGTAAAAGCATTTGCTGTAGCAACTTGCAGTGGAGTAGAATTCAAGCTAGATAGCGCAGTGGCATACGTGCTCCCGAATATACAAATTAGCCCCTGTGATTTTACAGGTAATTCCAAAAACACAATGCGTAGTACTGAAACTTTGACTGTAGGCATTACTGTAAGCAATAGCTACGGACGATGCGATACTGCTGGCATAAGATATAATTTTACAGGCAATACATGGCAATCAAGCAGTTCTTTTGCATTATCGGAGTCTGGCAATCAAACCATAAATAATGCAAGAGCAAGAGTAACCTGCAATGGTGCAGATTCTACTAAAACTTGCCCCGTAGTAACTGTAGCGAGTTATGAAAAAGTTAGTGGATGTACCGATGGAAAGTCTCTTACTTTCAACGGAAACACAATAGTTTCTTTTGGTTGCAATGGTGATGACGGTGGACCTAAATATGATTACTATATAAGCTGTGATGGCAATCGTTTTAATTTTACTATTGAAATTGAAGGATATGTAGAAGGAAACAATGGAAATAATATAAGACCAAATCCCGACGATAACGGTTATAATCTTCCTGATCTGAGAACTGAAGCCGTTTTGGAAGATGGCTTATATTGGTATCCCAAAGAAATTGTAGTGAAAACAACTCAACCGAGGTTAACATGCGGAATGTGGTAAAAATTGGCTTAATTGCCTTTGCGTTTTTGTTTGTTTCTTGCAGCGATGTTCCGGATGCACCGGATTTTAAGTTTTGCAAAAGGAGCAGTGGACAATGCTTAAGCATCTACTCATCGGATAATGACGGTATTCACACCATATCTAAAGATGAATGCTCCAAAATGCAAGGATGCATTGTAAATGACTGCAAGGAAACTTGTACCAGCAGTGCTAGCGTTAGCAGTAGCAGCGCTGGCGGCGGCGGTGGCAGTAGCAGCAGCCGCTCAGGACAAGGTGGCCAGTAGCTAACATGGACTGGTATTATATAGATCCCTCCAAGCCAGAAGGCAAAAGGAGGAATGGGCCCTGGTCGCTTAGGCAAATGCTCGGATTTGCCGAACAAGGCGCATTTGTACCAGAAACGCTCGTATGGAGAGACGGCTATGAAAGCTGGAAACCATGGGCTACAGTTGAACCGGAAGTCAAAAACGAATTTCAAACAGAAACGATAAAACAAGTAATAGAAGAAAAAATACTGCCAAACCTCACCATAGCACAAGCCAATTACGCAAGCTTCTGGGTAAGACTCTGCGCACTTGCAATAGACTACGTTGTAATACAGCTAATATTTGTGCTGCTCACTCCATTTCACTCCTATTTAGGAGTCATTTCCGCAGTCTCTCCGCAAGCAATGCTAACGCTCGAAGAACTAATGCCAACCACAATATTTATACTCAGCATAATATTCTGCTACAATTCCATATTCGTGAAAAATTATTCCGGAACGCTGGGAAAAATAGCGCTTGGCATAGTAGTTGTGCGCCACGATGGAAAACCAATGACATGGCACTGCGCACTATTAAGATCTTTTCTTTCGCTGTTCTTCTTTGGCATAAGCCATTTGCTAGCCGCTTTTGACATCGAAAAACGAGCTCTGCACGACGTTATTGCAAACACAAGAGTATTGAAATTGCAAAGAGCATAACAGATGAAATTATCAATAAACGGCGAAACCAAAGAAATGAATTTTGCAACGCTCGCTCAGTGGGCTTCCGCTGAACTCGAAAATGCAAAAGGCATAGCCATAGCCGTAAACGAAAGCGTTATTCCAAACTCAAAATGGGACCGCTGCGCTCTGAAAGACGGCGATAAAATCCTGGTGGTAACTGCAACATGCGGCGGATAACAATTCAAGGCAAAATTCATCCGGAAATCCAAGTAAGGATGAAGGAAATTATTTTAAACGACAAGGAAATTCCAAGCATCGCAATATATGATACCGATGGCGAACTTGTCCGTTCCAAATGGAAAAAGACCGATTTAACACAAAGAGAAGCTGCGCAAAAAGGCATTATAACGCCGGAAATGGAATATGTTGCAAT